>DATBSM010000014.1:0-25033 GCA_036559785.1 Gemmatimonadales bacterium | reverse complement strand
TCGGGCCGAGGCCGACGAGGCCGGGGTCCGCTTTACCGTGGAGGATACCGGGCAGGGCATCTCAGCCGATGACCTCCCCCATGTCTTCGACCGGTATTGGCAGAAGCGCCACCGCGCCAACCGACACGGCACCGGGCTCGGCCTCGCGATCACCCGCGCCATCGTCGAGGCGCACGGCAGCGCGCTTCGGGCGGAGAGTACGGTGGGGGTGGGCAGCCGGTTCAGCTTTACGATCGGGGCCGCAACCCAGCTCAGTTGATCTTGAGGCCCCCGTCCGCCCGTCTACCAACTCAGCCAATAGCTGGCCTTCACCGCCACCACGTTCCGCGCCGCCCCGCCGGTCAGGAGCGCATCCACATCCCGGCCCACGTCGAGGTCTCCCGACGTGTCGTCGCTCTGGCGGTTCTGCTGCCACACGAAAAAGAGGGTCGAGCCGGGTCGCCACTCCCAGCGCAGCACCGCGTTGGCCCGGAGCGAGCGGATAGTAAAGTTCTGCTCCGGGATGGTGAATGACGCTCCGCCGTCGCCCGGGTCGATCACACTGCCGTCACTGGTTTCGGTAATCGTCCCCTTGTCCTGGCCGTAGACCGCGAAGTCGTAGGTGCGCGGCTGGGCGAACTCCTTGAGCTGGGTGAAGTCGCCGGCCGAGATGAGCGGCTGGAGGAAGAGCTGGAGGCTGAGTTTAGGGGTGAAAGTCCAGTCCACTCGGGCGATCATCGAGACCTCTTTTTGGTCGAGGGTCGCAAAGACGTGACGGGTGCCGAAGGTGGCCGCCGCCACCGGATCGGGCACCGCGGCGACGTACTGGGACTGGGTGTGAAGCAGGATGAGCGCCGGTCCCAGGCTCAGGCGCAGAGCGGGAGCGGGGCGCACACTCAGCGTCAGATCGGCCTCGGTCCGAGTCTCATCCGCCGCAGTCCACACCTGGGTCAGGTTCGCGTTGAGCTGGGTTGTTTTCCGGGTATCGGAGTTGAGCGTCACCCGTACGTCACCGGACGTGGGCTGCCGAGCCAGCGGCCCGCCGCGGGTGAGGCGATCGTCGTACGCAGCCCCGGTGTAGTCGCCCCGCAGCTGGAAGTCCCAGAAGTTGTGCAGCTGCCCCGAGAAGATGAGGCCATAGGACCCGTAGACCAGATTTCCGTCGAAGTTCCACTGGTGGTTGGTGAAGGGAAAGAGACCCCAGCGCCGGAAAGTCCGCCCCGGCTGGCGCTCGTTGTACTCCAGCGCGGTCGAGATGCCGCGCTGCGACGCCTCCGACTGGAAGCCCAGGTCGTTGGTCTCCATCCCGGGGCTGGTCTCCTGATACACCAGCCCGCCCTGCCAGTGGCGGCCGCTGTTCTTCCGCAGCGCCAGCTGATAGGCGTGGCCGGTCAGCGAGGTGCGGGTGGGATCGAGCTGAAAGCTGGTTGCGTCCGGGCGCTGATAGTAACGCGCGCTGGAGCGCTGGGTGAGTTCAATCGCGTCGGTCGTCCCGTGCACGGTGCTGAACCCCACCGATCCGTCGAGCGACCAGACCCGGTCGGCCCATGAGTTGGTGAAGTCGGCACCGACGCTGTAGGCCCTGCCCCGGAGAAGAGAGTTGAGCTCGGGGCTGTCCTGGTCCCGGTTTACCGCGGTGGCGATGACGCCCACCGTACTGTTGCCGCCGCGCAGATCCCTACGCACCCGTCCCACGAAATAGTTGGTGAGCGGCTCCACCGCTGTAGTCACCGGCACACCGAACTCATCCACATAGCGCGCTTCTTCGTTGCCGGTCACCGCATCCAGGAGTCCGACCGACCAGCCGCTCTGGGTCCGTCCGCTCAGCTTGGCCGCGGCAATGATGGAGGTCTCGGTGGGGGCGTCCAGGTAGTTTACGCCCTCGCCCGAGAGGCTTCGTTGCGGCTCCCGCCCGATCCGGCGGCTGAAGAAGATGTCGGGGACCCCAAAGCTGTTCGAGGCGCGGATGCCGCCGAAGCGAAAAACGTCCGCGCCCTCCACGAAGAAGGGGCGCTTCTCGGGAAAGAAGGTCTCGAAGACACTGAGGTTGACGACCGCCGGATCCACCTCGACCTGCCCGAAGTCGGGATTCACCGTGGCGTTGAGCGTGAGATCGCTGGTGAGGCCGTACTTGAAGTCGAGGCCGGCCGACGCGTGATGCTCCTTGCCGTCCTGAAACGGATCTCCGGCGACGCTGGGCTGATAGGAGCCCTGCGCCAGCAGGTAGGGAGCGAGCTCGAGCTGCCTTTGGGCCCGCAGTGCGCCCAGCCCAGTCAGGTGGCCGTAGCGGCTCACGCCTCCCGTCTCGCTCTTGGGCACGAAGGCAAACCAGTCCTCCTCGCCCTTCCTCAGAATCTTGCGGTAGAACTGAATGCCCCAGCTGCCATCCGCGGTCGAGTTGTACCGCAACTGCGACAGCGGGATCCGGATCTCGGCGGTCCAGCCGAGCGAGTCCACCTGGGTTCCGCTCTCCCAGATCGGATCCCAGGAGAGGTCTTCGTCGCTGCCCTGGGCCGAGGAGCCGAGGATGCCGTCGAGCGTGGCGCCGCCGGGCGTCACCCGGAAACGCACCCCGCTCAGGTGATCGTGAAAGGTGTCGAGATAGACGTCGAACTCGTCGGCCGCGACATCGTCGTCCTTTCGGGCGAGCGCGGCCTTGATCCGCTTGGGCTCGCGGTCATAGAGCCGGGCGCCGACATAGAGGGCGTCGTCGCCGATGAGCACCCGCACCTCGGTCCGTTCGGAGGCCGGCATCCCCTCCGCCGGCTCGGTTTGGATGAACCGGGTAGCCGGCTCGGCGGCGGCCCAGGAGGCCTCGTCGAGGCGGCCGTCCACCGCGATGTCGCCCTGGACCCGGGCGGCCCTGACAGCCGGAGCCCTGGCATGACGGTCGGCCGGCACCGAGTCGGGCGGGAAGGGAGATGGATTTTGAAGGGTAGCCACAAAGGCGAAGGCGAGCGGGGCTGATAGTACGCCGGGCATGGGTCTCCGAGAGTGCGAGTAAGGAATCGCAACCTTGGACGGGCCGCACGGGTGAAAGGTTGCAAACTGCGGCGGTAGATACTGCGGCGGTAGATGAAGCGGCGGTAGGTGAAGCGGCGGTAGGTGAAGCGGCGGTAGATAAAGCAGCGGTGGAGTTCAGAGGTTATCGTCCGCCTTACCGCCTTACCGCCTTACCGCCTTACCGCCTTACCGCCTTACCGCTCTCAGTGCACCGCCGGGAGAATGAAGTCGGGCACAAGCCTCCGCTGCGGGATGAATAATGCTGGATCATTGTAATTCCCACCGGTGAACCCGATCACCAGATCCAGCGCCGGAATACCCATGAAGATCTGCCCTCCGTTGCCGGCGGCGAAGTAGGCGCGCACCGTGCGTCCCTGGTAAGGGTACTCCACGGAATTCCAGAGCCAGCCATACTGCTGAATCTTGCTGAGGTTTCGGAGCGCCGAGCCGGACTTGAGCGCCCAGTCCCGGCTGATGATCTGCCGGCCGGCCCAGCGGCCCTGATTGACCATCAGCTGCGCCAGCTTGAGGAAATCGCGGGGGAGGAACTGATGGCCACCGCCGCCGTAGGCCTCGCCGGTGGGGCTCAGGAACAGATGGTAGTTGTCCATCTGGAGCGGCTTGGCCACCAGGCGATAGAACAGCTCCGGCAGCGGCTCGCCAGAAATCTTGCGCAGCATCCCACCGGCGAGATTGGGCTCGATGCTGCAGTAGACGACGGTGTCGCCCGGGGCCGTGAGCATCGGCACCGCAAGGGTATAACGATACCAGTCGGGCTCCGCCGTCTGGCTCTGCATCACGTCCTCGTTGCCTTTTGCCGAGTCGGAGGCGCAATCGTAGCCGGCCGTCATCGAGATCAGGTGCTCCAGCGTCATCGCCCGCTTGCGTGGATCGAGATCCGCCGGCACCGAATCCAGCATCGTCTGGTAAACCGGGGTGTTCAGGCGGATCGGGACACCGGACTCGATCGCCGCGCCGAGCAGCACGGCCACCCAACTCTTGGAGGCCGAGCGCAGGTCATGCGGCTGGTCCCGATGGTAGCCGTGAAAGTACTCCTCGACCACCAGCTTGCCGTGGCGGGCGATCAGCAGACTGTGAATCTGTGGACTCGAGAGGGAATCCATGGGCATGTCGATCAGCCGTTGAACGAACGCCTCGATGCCGACCCGGGAGATCCCCACGTCATCCAGGGTGGCCACCGGCCAACCGTCCTCGAGCCGGAGCGGCGGTGCATAGCGGTATCGCTGAGGGGCCTTGCCGCGGGGAAAGAAGGGGCTCCAGGTCTCGCTGTCAGCCCGGGTGAAATCGAAGCTGGCGCCATTGAGCGGTAGCCTGAAGACCCCGCTCTCGTATCGCCCCTCTGCCAACGGCGGCCCCGCTGCCCCGCTGCCCCCCAGTGTAACCACATCGTCCCTCACCTCGAGGCGAGTGGCCCGAATGAACCTTCCCTGATTGCGCTCGGGATTTCTGAGATAGGTGTCGTAGCCGCCGCCGGCGAGTCGGGTGAGCGGCAGATAGAAGGTGAAGGCGTCATCCAGCGGGGTCACATCTCCACGCCAGCGATCCGGTCCGGCCGGCCGGAGCACCACCGGCGTGGCGTAGCGCATGCCGCTGCTCTGATTCACCGGGCCGATCCAGTGTCCCGCGATTTCGGCTCCGTTCAGCCGGCCGCGAAATTTTCCCCTGCCATCGGGTAACTCGAATGACAGCTCGCGGGCGCGCATCCGCACCGGTTCGCTAAAGCCGGCGATGTCGGCCCGCCAGGTGTTACCCTGCTGGATCAGGAGGAGGGGACCCCGGACGTCGGGGCCGAAGCGCACCTTCGCGGCCCAGAGTCCGGTGAGATCGGGCGCTCCCTGCTGAGCCGGTGCCGCGCGGATGGCCAGCAACAGCGCCGTAATGGCGGCGAGCGTGATTCGCGCAGCCTGATGCATTGGGTGCTCCCGGAGGAGAAGAAAGGCGGTCTAACCTGAGACACAGCGGACACCGGGATGGTTGCGTCGCTAGCGGCCGAGTGGAGGAGCGCCAGCAATGTGGTCGGGCACGGCGGGGCAGCGGGGCAGCGGGGCAGTAAGGACGTCCTACCTGCAACGCCTCCAGGCGGTGGCGAGATCAAGCCGGCGGCCTGATGCGGGCCGGGTTCCGCAGTTGGTGGAAAACCTGAACCGCCACCAGGAAATCGGTGGCGGTTCTCATAGTCCATGGGGGAAAACTCAATCGTGGTCTACCTGTCACTGTCGTACTCGGCGCCGAGATCCTGGTGGCTAGGCAAGGACGTAACCCCGATTCCCACGCTCCAGATCCCTTCGGTCTCCTGGTCTATGAGGTAGGCATGACGGACCACATCGAGCCGGATGCCTGAGGCTTTCCCGGTGCGGATCAGTAACCCGCTACCGAAGTGGTACCCCGGCTGGAACGCGACTCCGCCTCCCATCGCCATGAGGGTGCTGAGTCCGGCCTTCAGCAGCAGATCGAAACCGCCCCCCCTTGCATCGTAGGCAGCTCCGACATCGGGAGCCAACAACAATGCCCCAGCCTGCAGTGCATCGGGGAAGAATGCAGCGGCGACCTCGGTGCTGAGCGTGTTGGCCTTGAGCACCGAATAGTGGAAGGAGACGGCGGTGATCCCAGCGCCCTCGTAGATGAAACGGTCCACCGATGTTCCCAGGGCCGGTCTGATCCGCTGGAGAGTGTCCTGCGCAGCCAGCCTGGGCGGCCTGGCGGAGAGCACGACAGCGACAGCGGCGGCTGGGAAGGCGAAGCAGCGAAGAATGCTGCGGGGGGAGAAGGCGAACATATGGCCTCTAAACTATGTGAGTCCATGGAGGAAAAATCAAACTTACCGCCTTACCGCCTTACCGCCTTACCGCCTACCTTGAACCCATGACCTATTCCTCCGGCCTCTTCAATCAGTCCGACCGATGGTATCGCCCCCTGATCGGGGTCGCTGCCTTTGTCATCATCGCGGCCGGCATCCGCACTGCCGCCCCCGTGCTCAACAGCATTCTGCTGGCCGCGCTGCTGGCGGTGGCGGTCCTGCCGACTTTCGATGGGCTGCGGCGACGAAGAGTATCGAAGGGCCTCGCCGTCACGCTGACCACCCTGCTCCTCGTGGTCGTCGTTCTGGCGCTGCTCGGATTTCTTGGGGTAGCAGGGAGCCGGCTGGTCCAGGTGCTCCCGCGCTATCAGGACAAGGCCGAGGCGCTGCAGCAAGGGCTGAAGAGCTGGATGATCGCTCGCGGGATCGAGCCGGAGCGAGTGCTGTCCCTCGATCTGGTGAACCCGGGCCGTCTGCTGGGCCTCGCCGCCGGGTTCCTCTCCCAGGTAGCGAAGGTGCTCAGCCAGACCCTGCTGCTGGTCCTGATCGTGGCCTTCATCCTCGTGGAACGGGGGTCACGCGACAAGATTTTCGAGCCGGGCGGCATGGTGGCCAGCGTGGCGCGCGACGTCCGCCAGTACCTCCTGATCACTGCGGCGACCGGCCTCGGCTTCGCCGTCCTGGCCTACATCCTTCTGCGGGCGGTGGGAACGGACCTGGCGCTGGTGTGGGCGGTGCTGGCGTTCGTCATGAACTTCGTGCCCAATATCGGCATCATCCTCTCCGTGGTGCCGCCCGTCGCCCTCACGTTGCTCGAGCTCGGCTGGCAGCGCGCCCTGGTGATCCTGGCGGGCTACCTCGTGCTCAACTTCATCGTGGACAATCTGATCAAGCCGCGGTTCATGCAGAGCGGCCTGGATGTCCCGCCGCTCCTCGGGCTGCTCTCGTTACTGATCTGGGGCTATCTGCTCGGAGCTCCCGGTGCGCTCCTGGCGGTTCCGCTGACTATCGCGGTCCGCCGAGTGACCAGGGCGGGAGGGCGGTAGGTGAAGCGGCGGTAGGGCGGTAGATACTGCGGCGGTAGATACTGCGGCGGTAGATACTGCGGCGGTAGATACTGCGGCGGTAGATGAAGCGGCGGTAGGGGAAGCGGCGGTAGGTGAAGCGGCGGTAGATGAAGCGGCGGTAGGTGAAGCGGCGGTAGGTGAAGCGGCCGTAGGTGAAGCGGCGGTAGAAGCGTAGATTCTCCGCCTTACCGCCTTACCGCCTTACCGCCTTACCGCCTTACCGCCTTACCGCCTTACCGCCTTACCGCCTTACCGCCTTACCGCCTTACCGCCTTACCGCCCGTCAAGCACTCCCCTCAACCAGCCGCAGGCGGGGGGGCCGGTGGGACGCGAGCAGCTCCTCGATGCCGGCCGCCGGCAGGGCCGGCCAGAAGTGGTATCCCTGTCCCAGGGTACAGCCGAGCTCGATCAGCGCCGCCCGCTGCTCCGCCCGTTCGATTCCCTCGGCGATGGTCTGGAGCTTGAGCGTGTCGCCCAGCCCGACGATGGCGCGCGCCAGCGCCGAGCGGTCCGCCCCCTGGCTCACGACATCCACGAACGGCTTCGCGATCTTGAGTATGTCGATCGGGAAGCGCTGCAGGTAGCTCAGCGACGAGTACCCGGTCCCGAAGTCGTCGATCGCGAGGCGCACGCCCAACGCCTTGAGTTGCTGCAGCCGCTCCAGCACCGCGTCGGTCTCCTGCATCAGCACGCTTTCGGTGATCTCGAGTACCACCGACGATGCTTCGACCCCGGACGAGGTGAGCGTCTGGCGGAGCGTATCCGCCACGCCCGCTCCCAGGAGCTGCCGGCCCGAGATATTGACTGCGATGGTGAGTGGGAGCTCGGGGTGCGCCGCCCGCCAGACCTGAAGCTGCCGGCACGCCTCGCCCAGGACCCACGACCCGAGCTGCACGATCACGCCGGTCTCCTCGGCGAGCGGGATAAAGTGCTGCGGCAGGAGCCGGCCGAACTGGGGGTGCTCCCAGCGGATCAGCGCCTCCACGCCGTAGATGCCCCCACTCGGCAGGTGAATGATCGGCTGGTAGAGGAGCTGTAGCTCGTGCCGCTCGACCGCGGCCCGGAGCGCCGTCTCGAGATCGAGCCGCTCGCGGACGTCGGCATACATCCGCGACTCGTACGTCTCCGCGCGGCCCTTGCCGTG
Organism: Gemmatimonadales bacterium; assembly: GCA_036559785.1. GTDB lineage: Bacteria > Gemmatimonadota > Gemmatimonadetes > Gemmatimonadales > GWC2-71-9 > CAVVWJ01. Next base: position 17,022 of record DATBSM010000014.1, on the reverse strand, counting down.
CCGCTTGGCGGCGTACATGGCCATGTCCGCGTTCCGCAGCAGGTCGTCCGCCCGGTCACCGGGGGAGGCGGAGGCCACGCCGATGCTCGCCGTGGCCCGCACCTGGTTTCCGCTGAGCGAGAAGGGGTGGGACATGGCGGCGGCCAGCCGGTCGGGGAGCCCTTCCCGGCCGTCGGCCCCTTCGATCAGGATGGCGAACTCGTCGCCCCCCAGCCGGGCCACCGTGTCGGCGTTCCGGGCGCAGGCCAGGAACCGCTCGGCCACCGCGATGAGGAGCCGGTCGCCCTCGCCGTGGCCCAGGCTGTCGTTCACCTTCTTGAAGTCATCGAGGTCGAGGAAGAGGACCGTCACCGGACTCCCGCGCCGCTGGGCCAGCGCCAGCGCGTGGCTCACCCGGTCGCGGAAGAGTGCCCGGTTGGCGAGCCCGGTGAGCGGATCGTGGAACGCCTGATGAGTCAGCTGCTCCTCCAGCCGCCGCCGCTCGCTCACGTCGCGGGTGTTGAGGACGACGCCCTTCACGGTCGCGTCGTCCAGCAGGTTGGTCGCGAGGATCTCGGCGTGCAGCCAGGTGCCGTCCGGCTGGCGGAAGCGCCACTCCACGGGACCGGTGACGCCCGGGGCCTGAGCGGCCTGGCGGAAGAACGCGGCCGCCCGCTCGCGGTCATCGGGATGAAGCAGCTCGGACACGGTCTGGCGCAGCATCTCCGAGGGATCGTAGCCGAACACCCGGGTGACCGACGGGCTCACGAACCGGACCGTGCCGTCTGCCCGGATGACGATGATGACGTCGGACGAGTGCTGTACCAGGGACCGGAAACGGGCCTCGTTCTGGCGCAGCGCGTGCGCGGCGAGGAGCCGCCCGTTCTCCCGCACCGCGAGGATCTGGCGCAGCACCACCAGGCCGGTCACCAGCAGGGCCCCGATGGCGAGGCCGCTGATCGGGTCGGCCCACGGACGGAGCGCCACAACGAGCAGGAGGGCGTACGTCGAGCCGACCGCCAGGTAGGGCAGCGGGCTGATCGCCTGGAACCGGGTGAAGGGTAGCGCGGACGCCTCTCGCTGGGCGACCGGCCTGCGCCAGTAGAGCTCTGCGCTGGCGATCAGCATTACGTAGCAGAGCAGGAACACGGCGTCGGCCCAGCTCGCGCTCCGGCTGCCCGCCGCCAGCTGCACCAGGTTGAACGTGAGGTCCGCGACCACCCCCACCGACACGCCGGTCACCAACAGGCCGAACGCCAGCCGGTTGCCATCGATCGGCCGGCGGAGCCGCACGGTGGTGACGCCCAGCAGCACCAGCATGCTCGCCAGCGGGTAGGCAAACGCCAGCAGGTTGACGACGACGCTGCTCCCCTGCGAGGCCGCCGTCGGGCGAATCGAGAAGTACCAGATCGCGACCCCACCGCCCACCAGGACCATCGCGCCGTCGAGCAGGAATTTCCACCACTCCAGCCGGATGCGGCGTGCCAGCGGGAACGAGAGGAGCGCCGTGAGCGTGAGCAGCGAGTCGGTCAGGTAGAATGGATCGGCCCAGGACACCGGCGGGCTATCGTGCAGGGTCAGCACGTACCCGGTGGAGATGGCGTTGCCGATGAACACCGTCGCCCCGCCGAGCGCGAGCAGGCGGAGGGCGCGGCGCACGCCCGGATCCAAGACTTCCTGCATCGAGGCCAGGGCGAACAGGGTCAGCACGGTCAGGTTGATCGGCATGAACGCCACATTGCCGACGATGTCGCGCACCGTGGCACTCCCCCAGCCGCTCTGCTCCCATACCAGGTAGAGCACGGCGTAGAGTGCGGTGGCGAACGCGACGCTGCCGAAGGGGAGGAGCCGGTGGGATGTGGCCGGGACGGCCGGCCCGACCGCATTCTGCAACTCGGTCAGGGCAGGCGCCTTACCATGCGGGTCGGAGTGGCGTCGCTGGGGCATGTTTCGAGATTGAGGCAATGATGATGCCGGGCGGACCGGCGGACGGGCGGCCGGACAGGCGGACAGCCCGAGCGGAGCGTTCCAGGAGGTCGCTCGTTCGCGAAGCGGTTCTGAACGTAGTTGAGGGGCCCTTTCGGGATGACAGCTACTTGACGTCTGTCCGCCCGTCCACCCGTCCGCCCGTCCGCCCGTCCGACTGTCCGCCTCTTGACAATATTCCTCTCAACAGATAATATCTCGCCCATGGCACAGACCATCGATCGTGAACTCAAGCAGACCAAGCCCTTCAGCTCCCTGCAGCAGCAGGTGGTCCTCAACCTGATGCGCACCACCCGCGCGGTGGAGGAAAGCTGGATTCAGTACCTGAAGCGGACCGAAGGGATCTCCCCGAGCCAGTTCAACATCCTCCGGATTCTTCGGGGGGCCCGGCCTAAGGCGGTCAAGATCAGCGAGATCGCCGAGCGCATGGTCAACCGGGATCCCGATGTCACCCGGTTGGTGGACCGGCTGATCAAGCAGGGGCTGGTGCGTCGGGAGCGGGACGGAGAGGACCGGCGGGTGGTGCTGGTCGAGATCACCGCGGCCGGCCTGGCGCTGCTGACCCGCCTGGATGAGCCGGTTCTGGAGGCTACCGCGGCCGCCATGGCCGGGTTGAAGCCGCAGCAGCTCAGAACACTGGATGCGCTCTTGAACGAGGTCAGGGCCGGCATTCGGCCGTTCCCCTGATCTCTGTGAGATAATATCTGTCGCAACGGATACCCTCAACACAAGGAGCTCGTCATGTGGTGGGCTGACCCGTCTCCCCGCAGTATGGGCGTTGTAGCGGTGCTCGCCGTCCTCGCTGCCCTCATCTCGGCCGGGGCGACGGGACCTGAACGAACGGTTCGCGGGCAAGCCGCGAAGATGGGGGCCGGCACGGTCCAAAGCTTCGTAACCCTGGACCCAAGCGGCGCTCCCAGCGCGATCGGGGTGACGCTGTCACCCGGCGCCCTCGAGCAACTCCCCCCGATGCCCAACACGGTGAGCCGCTGCTTCGATCTCGACGGGAACGGCCGGCACACCGGCCACGAATGCATCGGCGATGAGGAGCGGATCCTGGACATCCCGGCCGGTTCCTCGAACGGACTCCCCTTCCGCTGGATGTCGGTCAACTGGAATCCCGCCGGCCACCACAACACGCCTACGCCCGGGCCCACTTCGACTTTCACTTCCATACCGGGGATCGGGACCGGGTCGAGGCCATCGCGGCGGGGCGCTGTGGCGAGCTGGCGGACTGCGGCGACTTCAAGGTTGCCACCCGTCCGGTTCCGGCTCAGTATCTGCCCAGCGGCTACATCGACGTGGGCGCCGTGGTCCCGCGGATGGGGAACCACCTGCTCGATTCCCGGTCCCCCGAGCTCAAGGATTCCCTTCCGTTCACCAGCACGTTCATCTACGGGGCCTACGACGGCGAGCTGACCTTCTGGGAGCCGATGATCACCATCGATTTCCTCAGAAACACCCGCGACGCGTGTCTCGAGATCGCGCAGCCCCAGGCATTCCGGCAGGCAGGATATTATCCAACTCAGTATTGTGTGAGGCAGGATCAGAGTGGGCAGCGTACTGTATCATTAGAAGGCTTCCGCTATTCGCACGGTGTCATTTCGAGCGCAGCGAGAAATCGGCCCGGTGTACGTCGGAGCATTGGAGCTTCTCGTGCCGAGGTAACCCCACCCGATTTCTCGCTACGCTCGAAATGACGCGCGAATCCTAACTTTACGGAGAATGTATCATGCCACAGAAGAAGATCATCGCGGTGGTTGGCGCGACGGGTGCGCAGGGCGGGGGACTGGTGCGGGCCATCCTGGCCGACAAGAGCGGCGCGTTTGCAGCCCGGGCCATCACCCGGAACCCAAACTCCGAGAAGGCCCAGGCGCTCCGGGCCGCGGGGGCCGAGGTCGTCGGCGCCGACCTCGATAAGCCGGAGACCCTCGCCAAGGCGTTCGCCGGTGCCTACGGCGCCTTCACGGTAACCAACTTCTGGGAGCACCTCTCGCCGGAGAAGGAGCTGACCCAGGCCGGCAACTTGGCCCAGGCGGCGAAGGCGGCCGGGGTGCAGCATGTGATCTGGTCCACGCTCGAGGACACCCGCAAATGGGTGCCACTGGAAAGCGACCGGATGCCGACGCTCATGGGCAAATACAAGGTTCCGCACTTCGACGCCAAGGGTGAGGCCAACGCGATCTTCACGGAGCTGGGTGTCCCCACCACATTCCTGCTCACCGCGTTCTACTGGGATAACCTGATCTACTTCGGGGCGGGTCCCCAGCGGGGTCCGGACGGGGTCCTGGCGATCACCTTCCCGATGGACCAGAAGAGACTATCCGGCATCGCGGCGGAAGACATCGGCAAGGCTGCCTTCGGCATCTTCAAGCGGGGGAAAGAATTCATCGGGAAGACCGTGGGGATCGCCGGCGAGCACCTCACCGGTGCCGAGATGGCCAAGGGCCTCACTCGCGCCCTGGGGCAGGAGGTCCGCTACAACAACGTGCCGCCCGAGGTCTATCGCAGCTTCGGCTTCCCCGGCGCGGACGATCTGGGCAACATGTTCCAGTTCAAGCGGGACTTCAACGACTACTTTGTTGGTGCGCGGGACCTGGGCTTCACTCGTACGCTGAATCCGGAGCTGCAGACCTTCGACCAATGGCTGGTGAAGCACAAGGATCAGATTCCGCTGCCGGCGGAGGTGTAGGCGGTAAGGCGGTACGGCGGTACGGCGGTACGGCGGTAAGGCGGACGCTAGCTTCAATTTCTGCCGTCTCTTCATCTACCGCCGCTGTATCTACCGCCGCTTCACCTACCGCCTTACCGCCTGCCTACGGCCGTATCACCCGCTCCCGACCATCCTTGTTCTTCAACCTCACCGTCGTCTCCCCGCCTTCCGCCAGCACCTGGACGTAGGTTGGGTCGGACTCACCGCCGATGAGGAGCCCGGATCCGTTCTTCCCGGCTCCCAGCTTCACGTTGGGCCGTCCGTCCGCGGTGATCAGCCGCAGCAAGATGGTCTCCGGGTAAGGCTTTCCCTTCCAGAGGACCTTGGGATCCTCGGGCATCAGGGTGATGCTTGCTCGTACCTTCCCCCGATCGTCGACGATCTCGAGCCCGGTCCCCCGGATAACGCCTGGCTCAGGACGCGGAACCGACTGATAGGCGGCGAGCCCGAGGTTCACGACGGTGAGGGCACCAAGCAGGGTCTGAGTTGGCATGATTGCGCTCGCTAAGGTTAGGTCGCGCGGGTTATTGAAATGGCTTGACCGCCTGGGGAGGGAATTTCTTGAAGGCGGCGACGCTGAGGACCGCGAACATGGCCAGGACCAGGAGCTGGGTCACCACGAACGGCGGCTCCTTCTGGGTCGGCGCCGATACCAGCAGGGCCGGCACCTTCTGGAACAGCTGCACCACCAGCACGAAGAAGTTGAGGTAGAGGGTCAGGGCGGTTCCCACTACGAACACCCCCCGCCAGGATCCAAGCAGGTGCTTCCGGTAGCGGGCGTAGATCACCGGCGGCAGGATAAGGAGCGAGATGACCCCGACATAGTGGGATGCGATCAGAGCGGTGAAGGGGAAGCCGAATCCGGTGATACTGGTCAGCGCGGTGGTGATCAGAAAGAGGCCGACCCATCCATCGAGTCGCTTTCCGGCCATGAGTCCCCCCATGACAACCAATCCGGAGGTGATCCCAACCAGGCTGATCAGCGTATGAATCAGGGTGAACGTCTTGATATCGAAGATCATGGATCACCTCGGTTAGAGAGCCGCCACCGGTTCAACGCCGGGCGAACTTGAGGTGGGTGACATCCGGCGCGGCGACCGTCCGGACGGGACGAAGGTCGCCCAGGACCCTCACGCCCTCGAACAGTCGCTCGCCGGCACCCAGCAGCGTGGGAGCCAGGCTGATTTCCATCTCGTCCACCAAGCCGGCGTTGAGATACTGCTGGGCCGCCTTCGCCCCACCCGCGAGCGATACGTCCTTCCCTCGCGCCGCCTCGCGCGCCTGCTCCAGCGCTGACTTTATGCCGTCGGTGACGAAGGTGAAGCTATTTCCTCCCTCGAGCACGAGAGTCGGGCGCGGGTGGTGGGTCAGCACGAAGACGGGGTGGTGAAACGGTGGATCGTCCCCCCACCAGCCCTTCCACGGATCCTGGGTATTCCATGGGCCCGGGTGGGCACCGAACATGTTGCGGCCCATGATCGTGGCACCGATGTTGGCGAGCTGTTCCTCGACCACCGCGGTGCTCGGGCTGACCTTGCCCCCCTCCAGCCCATGCGCCGCCCGCCAGGCAGTGAGGGGGACCACCCACTCGTGCAGCCGCTCCCCGCCGATGCCGAGGGGACTCTCCTTGCTCTGCCGTGGTCCCGCGGTAAACCCATCGAGCGACATGCTGATCCTGAGGCGCAGCCTGGTCATGGCAAAGTTCTCAAGGGTGTCCGGCCTTGGCGGCCAGGAGGTTGATGTCCGGGTTCTCCAGCACTCGACGCGAGTAGCCCCCGGCCGCCACCTCGATCATCGCCCGCCCCACGCTCTCGGTCGTTGTCACATGCCTCGCCGCGATTCTCCGGAGCACCGGATAGAGTGGCCCGAAGATGTCGTAGAGGGTCTGGTAGAGGCGAGTCTTCGAGCGGACGCCTTTCATCGGCTGAATGTAGCCGGCACGAAACATGAACCCCTTGAACGGCAGGCGGAGCAGGTGGTTCTCGGTCTTTCCCTTGATGCGGGCCCACATGGTCCGCCCGCGCTCGGTGCTGTCGGTGCCCTCGCCGGAAACGTAGCAGAAGGTGATCCCGGGATTAACCGCCAGCACGGCCTCGGCCGCCGCGACCGTCAGCTCGTAGGTTAAACGATGGTACGCAGGCTCGCTCAGCCCGGCCACCGAGACGCCGAGACAGAAGAAGCAGGCATCATGGCCGGCGAGGTCGCGCCGCACGTCACTGTAATCGAAGAAATCGGTGCGAATCAGTTCACGAAGCCTGGGATTGGTGATTCCGACTGACTGGCGCCCGATCACCAGGATCGACTGGACCGTGGATCCTCGAGGCACTCGATCAGGACACCCGCACCCACCATGCCGGTCGCACCGAAGAGGATGACTTTCACTGGCTGGCGCCTGACGTCACGGCTTGAGCACGGTCCACTCGATCTCGTTCAGCAGATTGCCCACCGCCTCCGCCGACTCACTGACGTACCCGAAGCACCCTCGCCGGGCGTCGAGGTCTACGCCCTTGAGCCGGCCGACGGTCTCCGTCACCCATTTGTCCTCGGTGAATGACTTGCGGAGACAGAAGCGGACCCGGTACGGCTTCTCCATCGTGAGCGGCCGGAGCTCGCCGGCCTTGACTCGGCGGACAGCGCGCGCGGAGGCCTGACGAAGGAGTCGGTGGACGGTGGCAGGCGGAAGCACGGCGGCCGCCGAGCGGGAGAACGCGGTCTTTACGGTGACCGTCTCCAGCGGCCCCACCATCTCCTCGGTCTCGGCGGTGAGCACGTCGTCCCCGCTCGCCAGTGCCAGCGGGACTCCCATCTCGCCGCCGATGAACGCGGCGATGCCCGCCTCATTGAGCACCTTATCGTTTATCGTGAACGAGTCGAAGGCAAAGTTGTGTGAGATGACTCCGGGGCTGCCCGCGTTGGCGTGGGCACCGACGATCATGATCGCGTCCACCATTGGATTGAGCCCGGTGGACATCACGATCGGCTTGGGGTAGCCGCGGATCAGAATCGCTTCGGGGTCGAGCTGGTCCACCAGAACGTTCCGGAACAGGGTGCCGCCATGCCCCTCGTTCACGATGAACTGGGTGGCTCCCGCCGCCCGAGCCCCGGCAATGAGCGCATTGACCTCGTCGGTCAGCTCCTGGCGGAATCGCTCGTGCTGGGGCGACCCGCCCCGAGCAACCGGCTTCATCTCGGTCGCGTTGCGCACCGCGGCAGCCAGGCCTTCCATGTCGGCGATGATGTAGACGCTGAACCCGCCGCGCTGCATGTCCAGCTCCAGCTTCTGCCGGGCGAGCTGATACTCGGTCACGCCGAAGTAGGCGGCCGGCGGCGTGGTGTCCCGCGGCATCGTGTCGCCGGGGGCCCGGGCCTGCGCCCAGGCCGGGAAGGGAAGGAGGAGCGCCGCGGCCAGGACGAGGCGGTTCATCGGATCACCAGCTCTTCGATGGCGTCGAGCAGCCAGCCCATCTGGCGCGCGCTGTCGGTCACGTAGCGATAGCTGCGGTCACCGGTCTTCTCCAGCTTGAATTCCGGGAGCGTGGCCACCCCCTGGATGAGGCTGTCGGGATAGCTGTGGCGGAGGGTAAACTCGACCCGGTAAGGCCGCTCCAGAGTCAACGGCTTGAAGTCGCCCCGGCGTTCCCGGCGCACGGCCTCAGCGGCACCGGTTCGCAGCATCCGGCGCACCTTCGCCGGGCTGTAAGTGATGGCGGCGCTGCGCCCCACCGCTCTCTTGGTCACTATGGCGACGAAGCCGTTGGAGAGCATTTTCTGCGTCTCCGCAATCAGCACGTCATCTCCGCTCACCAGCGAGACGGAGACGCCGAGCTCACCCGCGATCAGCGCGTTGATGCCGACCTCGTTGAGCACCTTGCCGTTTACCGTGAATGAGTCGAAGGCAAAGTTGTGTGCCAGCACGCCCGGACTCCCGGCGTTGGCGTGGGCCCCGGTGAACATCAGGGTGCCGAAGCTGCTGTCGATGCCGGTGACCATCACCAGCGGCTTGGGGAAGCCGCGCACCAGGATCGCCGAGCTGTCGAGGTCCCAGGGGAGCACATTGGCGAACAGGTTCCCGCCGTGGCCCTCGTTCACTACGAAGCTCCGGGCGCCGGCCAGGCGTGCGCCGGCGATGGTGGAGTTCACCTCCCGGGTCAGCAGCAGGCGGAAGCGGTCCCAGTAGTCCGGACTAGTGAGATCCTTGAAGCGCTCGCCCTCGTTGCCGGCGATGATCTCCCGGCTGTCCACCGCGCTCGCCATCCCTTCCATGTCGGGCACGATGAAGACCCGGAACCCCGGCTCGTGGGGGATCCGCTTGTCGCGGTACGGCGCGGACGACGGAGGCGGCGTCTGGGCCTGCAGCACCGAGGCCACAAACAGAAGTGCGGCTACGACGATCGGTCGCATCAGGTCTCCATGAATGTGTGAGTCAGATTTCGCCGAGCACGAGGAGCTTGAGCTCGGTCATCTCCTCGATGGCGTAGCGGACGCCCTCGCGGCCCTGCCCGGATTCCTTGACCCCGCCGTACGGCGCGTGGTCCACCCTGAAGCCGGGCACATCGTTGATCACCACCCCGCCCACCTCGACCCGCTCGAAGGCGCGGAGAATGGTGCGCATGTCGTTGGTGAAGAGCCCCGCCTGGATGCCATAGGGCGAGTCGTTGACGGCGGCGACGGCCTCGTCGAACCCCGCATAGGGACGCACCGTAGTCACGGGTGCAAAGATCTCCTCGCAGTTGACCCGCATAACGCCGGTGGTGTCGAGCAGTACGGTGGGCTGGAGTATCCCCCCCTCTCGCCGCCCGCCGGCTGCCACCCGAGCCCCGGCCTTCACCGCCTCGTCGATCCAGGCCGCCGCCCGTTCGGCGCTGGTCTGATCGATCATCGGGCCGACGTCGGTCGTCTCGGCCATGGGGTCGCCGGTGCGGAGCGCGGCCACCGCGGGCACGAAGCGCTCGAGGAAGCGAGGGTAGAGCGACTGGTGCACCAGGATGCGCTGGGTCGAGATGCACGACTGGCCGGCGTAGAGGTATCCACCCGCCACGCAGCGCCGGACCGCATGCTCCAGGTCGGCATCGGGCTCGATCATAACGGCGGCGTTGCCGCCCAGCTCGAGCGTCACCCGCTTGGTGAAGGCGCGGCGGCGAATGGCCCACCCGGCCCGGGCGGATCCGGTGAAGGTGATCATCCGGACCCTGGGGTCGTCGATCAGCGGCGCCGCGACCTCGTTGGTGCAGAGGAGGATCGATAGCGCCCCCGCGGGATAGCCGCTCTCCCGGATGATCTCGCCCAGGAGGAGCGTGGCGAGCGGGTCCTGCGGCGGCGCCTTGAGCACCATGGTGGCACCGCAGGCGATCGCGGGCGCCAGTTTATGGGCGGCCAGCAGCACGGGGAAGTTGAACGGGATGATGGCGGAGATGGGCGAGAGTGGGAACCGGCGGGTGATGCCCCAGCGACGCTCACCGTGCGGCTGCAGGTCCATGGGGATCACCTCGCCGCCCATCCGGACCGCTTCCTGCGCGCCCTGACGGAAGACGAACACCGCGCGATCGATCTCGGCCCGGGCAAGCGCGAGCGGCTTTCCCGCCTCGGCGGCGAGGATGCTGGCGAGCGACTCGCGGCGCTCGGCCACACCGGCGGCGATCCGGTCGAGCACCGCGGCCCGGGCGTGTGACGGCAGCGCGGCCGCGGCGGGTCCCGCAGTGACGGCGGCATCCAGGGCGGCGGCGACATCCGCCGGACCGGCCAGCCCGGCTCGACCGACCAGGTCTCCGGTGTAGGGGCTTCGGATCGCCACCGAGTCGGCGCCGCTCCTGAGCTCGCCAGCCAGGAGGAAGGGATAGGTCCGACTCGGATGCTCGGCGATGGTCATTGCGGAACCACCAATACGTTGTTCCTCCTTCCGCTCATGCGGATGCCGGAGGAGGTAAAAGCAACCGCGCCGCCGTTCAGATAGTACCTGGCACCGGGCAGGGGATCTCCTTTGAGGACGAAGCTCCATCCGCTCTGCTGGGCATCGATCCGGTATTGAATCCCCTCTCCCGTCTCGGTGCGGGAGAAGGAAATCAGGTTCGTTCCAACCGGAAGATCCTCGATGCTCATGTCCTCCCACCCGCTGGGCAGTTGCGGCTCGAAGACGACGGTCTTGTTGGGCGCGTCGGGCTTCACGCCGAAGACGTTCTCCACCAGCGGCACGACGACGCCGTACATCGTCCACGCCTGGACGAAGCAGCCGTAGTCCGGCATCATCTCCGAGATCGAGCCTGGCAGCTTCCGGTTGAAGGTCTCCACGATCCCGGTAGTGTACCAGAGCGACTGGTCGATGCGGCCGTATTGCGCCTCGGCCACCGCCAGCACCCCGGTCGAGATGGTCATCATTGCCTGCCGGTCGACCGCGGAGAGATAGGGGCCGTACTCCCCCACATCGGTTTGGCGGATCCGGTCCAGCACCCGGATCGCCCTCTCTCTCGGCGCGATCCCCACCTCTAACGGCGTCGCCACCACCCAGTTCTTATTGGCGATCCAGCCTCTAGTGGTATCCGGCAGGGCAGCCAGCTTCGTCTTGAGCCGCTGGTAGTATGCGACGCGGTCTCTGTCTCTCGGAGTGAGCTTGTCGGGTCCTTGGAGATTGATCTGCTCGATGGCACCCTCCGCCGCGCCGATCGCCTGGTCCCTGGTGCCGTAGAAGTCGGCGTAGGAGACTTCGTCCTCCAGCCAGAGCCGCTGGTTGATCCTCTGCTCCAGCTTTGAGGCCAGGTGGCGGTAGCGTCCGGCTTCGGTCTGCTTGCCCAGAACGCCGGCCACCTTTGCCGTAGCGAGCAGAGCCTGCCCGGTGTACACCGCCACGTCAATCAGCTCCGCATTGAGACCGAGGATCTCGGTGATACCGTAGCCCCCGGGAAATAGATTTCCGTCCGGATCCATGTCCTTCAGCAGCCATGTGAGCCCCTGCTGCATGGCGGGGTACATCTCCCGGGCAAAGGCGAGATCGCCGGTCCACTCCACGGTCTTGCCGACCGTCATGATGAATTGGGCTGTCTCCTGCGTATTCCCCGGATGGGACAGGGCCCCGTAGGTGCTGACCTCGTGGATGATCCGACCGTTGCCGTTGAACTCTGCCGACTGTCTCCGTAAGAGCCTCAGCGTTTGCCGGGCGATGTCCGCGTCTCCGGCCGCCAGCAGCGCCTGCACTGAGTAGGCGCCGTCGGTGCCGAACCACCAGGGATACTCCATGAAGCCGGCCGTGACCCCGCGTCCGATGCCGGGCACCTCCCGCACCAACCACTCGGAGTTGATCCGGACCCAGTCATAAACCTGCTGGAGGCGCTGGTCGGGAATAGTGATCCTGCCGCGGCCGAGCAGCGCGGCGTAATGCGCTTTCTTCTTCGCCAGGAGAGCGGGGTGATTCCGGAGGAGAAAGGTGTAGGTACTCTCCGCTTCCTTCCTCGACCGGGCCGACCCGGCTACCACGAACGTCAGGGTAGAGCTTTGGTGCGGCTGGACCGAAATGTTGTACCGAGCTGCGGCCGCCAGGCCCTTGCCGGCCGTCTTGATCGGCAGCGGGTCCGCCACCGGCTGTCCGCCGGCTGAGGCCGCGGCTCCCCACAGGGCGAACCAGGGATGCTGGGTGTCCCGGGCGGCGTAGCGGCTGTTTTTCGGCTCCCAGGCCACGAGATCTGGAGCGTCCTTGACGCCGAGCTTCTCGGAAAGCCACACCGGGGTGAGGTCCGTCTTGACCGACAGCTGAAAGCTCAATTGTCGCTGGCGATCGGACGAGTTGGTGAAGATGAACTGAACGATCACCCCTGCCTGCCCGTCCGGACTGAACTGAAACCGCTCGATCTCCACGCCATCCAGCACGGAACCGTATCTGAGCCGGTTGCCAAAGGGGTAGTTGACGAATTCAGTGCTCTTGGAGAGGGGGGCGACCTGGCCCGTGACGCTATCCGTCACCCTGGCCCAGAAGCCGTCAATCAGTTTTATCGGATGGACCCAGAGGCCACCCATTTCCCCGGGCACATGGTCGCCCAGGTCCGGGAAGTTTCCATCCTGAGTTCCAATCAGGTAGGCCCTGTCGCCCGCGGTGACATACGGCTCTCCACCGTTGTGGCCGTGATTGCTGATGCCGGCCATGGCGGGAGTGGCGTAGTCCTGCTGAGACGCCAGCAACCGAGGGCTCGCCAAAACGAGGCCGATCAGGAGAACGAAACGCGGCGCCCCTTTCATGCTTGTGCCGCCGCCGCCACGGCACGATCAACATCGTCCGCGGTAGTGCGCCAGCTGGAGACCGAAACACGCATGCAGCGCTTGCCTCGCCAGGTGGTCCCGGTAAAGAAGGCCTCTCCGGTGGCGTTGATGGCTGCCATTACCTCGTCGGTCCGCTTGTCGTGGTCCTGTTCGGTCGCCCCCGGCCGAGCGTCGTGGAAACGGACCAGCCCCTGGTTGATCTGCGGGACGCATATGGCGCGGGCATTCGACAGGGCGCCGATCCGGGTGACGATGGCGTGGGCATGACGGCAACAGCGTGCGATGAGGTCCGCCAGTCCGGCCCGTCCGAGCTCCCGTAAAGCAGCATAGGTGGCAAAGCCTCGTGCCCGGCGCGAATGATCCGGCGTCCAGTCGAGCTGGTCGCGCGCGTCGTCCGCGTGAGTGAGGTAGCTCGCGTGATGCTCCATGGCGGCGCGGTGATGCTCCGGGTGTGCCACGAAGGCATACCCGCAGTCGTACGGCACGTTGAGCCACTTGTGCCCATCGGTCGCCCAGGAGTCGGCCTGCTGGGCGCCCGCAAGCAGGTGCCGGAGCTCCGGGACCGCGTTGCACCAGAGACCCATGGCGCCATCGATGTGGACCCACGCTTCCGCGTCACTCGCCATGGCGATGAGCTCGGGAAAGGGGTCGAAGGCGCCGCAGTTGACGTCGCCAGCCTGGAGAACCACGATCGTGGGCCGGCCGGGCTCGCGGGAGAGAGCGGCTCTGAGATCCCCGGGCGTGAGCTGCCCTGACGAGTCACTCGGCAGCACCAGGATGTTTGCCGTGCCGACGCCCAGCAGCTTCGCCGCGCGCGTCGTGGTGCCGTGCACTTCACTGGATGTAAGGATGCGGACGCTCGGCGCACCGGACAGCCCGTCGCGGTTGACGTCCCACCCCGCCCGTGCGAGCACCGCGTGCCGGGCCGCGGCCAGGCAGGTGACGTGGGCCATCTGGCAGCCGGTCACGAGCGCGAAGGATGCGGACGCCGGCAGGCCGAGCACGTCCTTGAGCCAGGCACCGCAGACTTCCTCGACCACGGCGGCGGCGGGGCCACAGGCGTAGAGGCCCGCGTTCTGGTCCCACGTCGCCGTGAGCCAGTCCGCGGCGAGCGCCGAGGGAAGGCCGGCCCCGATCACCCAGCCGTAGAAGCGGCCACCCGCGCTGCCCAGGAGCCCGCCGGCCGTGTCGCGCGCAAGCTCCTCGATGACGGAGACCGGGTCCACGCCCTGGTCGGGCAACGGGCGCGAGAAGCGCCGCCGCAGCTCAGCGAGTGGTGCCGTGGAACAGACGGGTGCGGTATCGAGCGCTCCAAGATACGAGAGGGCCAGCTCGGTGGCTCGCTCGAGGGTGGCATGTTGTCGGGGATCGAGAGGCATAGAAATCGGGAATGGGTGCGGATCATCTGCAGGACTTCGCTCGGGCACAATGATACGGTCCGGACAGCTTGCGCACTAGCCGGATGATTGCTCGGAGTCCTCGCCAGTAACGACTATTACTCTTATCACCTGACGCAAGTAGTATAGGCAGCGCACGTCGACAACGCGTGCCTTCTTCAAGGAGTGGCGCATGGAGACCAGCAAGCGAACCAGGATCTTGAGTCTCCTCGCGGCGGGGCTCTTCATCGCCGTGGCCATGACTGCCGGATATCGCAACATCGGCCTGCCGCCGGTTGTGATTGTCGGAGGCTCCGGCCTGATCGCCCTGGTACTTTGGATCAAGACCTACCTTCGGAAGCCCCTCGACTCCGCCATCATCCTTCCGGTGTTCTTGCTGACGGTCGCGGCATTGGAAGTTCACATGACGGAGGAGTACCTGACCGGGTTCGGGCCTGCGATGAGCCGGCTCTTCGATATCTCCTGGACCGAACGGTCGTTTCTCCTGATCTTCGCTTTCCTCGGCCCCACGCTCTACGCGCTGACCGCGCTGGGCCTGTACTACCGGATCCCGCTGGCTGGATTTTTGGCCTGCTTCATCTTCATCGGGCCGGGGGTGGCAGAGTTCACCCACTTCATCTTTCCGCTACTCCGGCCGGCAATCCAGCCGGACGTGGCCGGTTCGATCTCGCAGGCGGTGTCGAACGGCCGGTTCGTTGCCGATATGCCGAACTACTATTTGAAGACTACAGGTGTGTACTACTTCTCCGGCCTGTATACGGCGATCCTGCCCATGATCCCGGGCATCTATGCGATCGTGAAGGTGCTTCGCGCCCCGCGATGACATCCCCCTCGGATCACTTCGATGGCCGCCGGTTCTTCAATCCGAACGGCGCCAACGGTCAGCCGTTCCGGATGTTGCCGCGTCTACTGCGCACGCCACGAACCCCATGGCCGTCGAAAGTTCCGGTCGAGCCGCGGCGGCCGCCCACCCCTGGACCCCATGAGGTCGTAGTCACGTTCATCGGTCACGCCACGTTTCTCATCCAGGCCGCGGCCGCCAACGTGCTGATCGATCCGGTGTACTACGAGCGAGCGAGCCCGCTGACCTTCGCGGGACCCCGCCGGGTTCGGGCGCCGGGCGTGCGATTCGACGACCTGCCCCCCATCTCACTCGTGCTCCTCAGTCACAATCACTACGATCACTGTGATATCGGGACCCTGCGGCTGCTCGATCAGCGCTTTCATCCGACCTTCGTCACACCACTGGGCAATAGATGGCTGCTCCGGGCGATCGGCATTCGCCAGGTCGAGGAGCTCGACTGGTGGGAGACCTCCAGCACGGCTCCCCTCCCGATCACCCTGACGCGGGCGCAGCACTTCTCGGCCCGGGGTCCATTCGATCGGAACCGGGCACTCTGGGGCGGGTTCCTCATCGAGATCGGCGGGCAGCGGATCCTCCACACTGGAGATTCCGGCTACGGTCCTCATTTCGCGGAAATCGCCGCCCGGCTAAGCCCGATCGATCTCGCACTCGTCCCCATCGGTGCTTACGAGCCGCGCTGGTTCATGAAAGACATCCATATGAATCCGGCAGAAGCGGTGCAGGCGCATCTCGATCTCGGGACGCGCCAGAGCATTGCCATGCATTTCGGGACGTTTCAATTGACGGCGGAGGGAATCGACGAACCGGTTCGGGAGCTGGCGAAGGCGTTGGTGCAGCGAGGTGTGCCGGCGGAGCGATTTCGAGCGGTGGAGGTCGGAGAGTCGGTACGACTGCCGCCACCTGGACGGATCAGAACGTAACGGCTTTCCCAATATCTGTTACTGGACGAATGGTGCAATCGCCCACGAGGCTACGGAGGCGCGCGTCGGAGAAATGCTCCGACCGAAGACCGCCATCGGTCACGAGGTACTCGTCGGTTTGCCCTACCACCGCGTGACCCAGCCGGCGATACCATTCGCGCCTAGCCGCTACCGATGTCTCCGAAAAGACCGACACGAAACGAGTGCGGGGCTTGGGAGCCAGTCGCCGCATCTCGCTGAGGACGCCGGCCTTGTCGCTCATCGTCCCCCACGTGTTTGTAAGGCACATGGCGAAGTCAAACGGGGCGACGATCGGAATCGCGGTTGCATCTCCGATAATGAAGTGCAGCTGGCCAGTGCCGGCCCGAGTCGCGGCCTCGGCGATGTAACTGCGCTCGTAGTCCACGCCGAGTCCAAGGCCGAGCCGGTCCCGCAACAGAATCAGATGCCGCCCGGTGCCGCAGCCGACATCGAGGACCCGCATCCCCTCCGTGACGACATCGTGCAGAAGGTCGATCTCCGCGCTCAGGAAAGCCTGGATCTCGGGTGGCTGCGAGGCCGGATCCAGAGCCCGCTTCAATAATCCGCCAGCGTAGACGTCGTCGTTTGACATGGCGTCCCTGTGTCCTCCTGATCGCCAGTTTATAGGGTCTGGCGGCATTTTACCATGGGCCGGATATGAGATAGGGCCGATCGTATTATGGTTCAAGAGGCGTGAGCTGCGGCCTCCGTGTGTGCAAGAGGTCTGTCTCCTCGTCCTACCTCGGAGAAGCCGGCAGCCCGTCCCTGGAGGATTCATGCGTACCGTCTCATTGCTCCCGCTCGCGGCCTTGGTGGCAGTCGTCTCCGGCTGCGGATCCGGAGTAAGCGAGCAAAGGGCACGCTCTCGTCCGCCGCGCGACCTTACCCTCGTGCCCCAGA
>DATBSM010000013.1:0-13931 GCA_036559785.1 Gemmatimonadales bacterium | reverse complement strand
GAGCGCCTTCAGGTGCGGCCGACGCTTATCGTACCGGTGGGCACGACCGAGCAGCACGGCCCCCATCTTCCGCTTGGCTGTGATACCATAATTGTAGAACGGTTGGCGGACGATCTGTCAGCGGCGCATGCCATACCGCGCGCCCCGACGGTGGAGTATGGCGTCCATGCCGCGACTCGCCCCTTCCCCGGTGGCGCTGCCCTCAGGCGGCGCACGCTTCACCGTGTGATGAATGAACTTATCGAGTCGTGGGAGGACGGGGCAGGCGTCAGGGAGTTCCTCATTCTCACCGCGCAATCGAGTGAGGCGCACCTGGAGGCGCTCAGCACGATCAGGACCGACGAGGCGACCGTCCAGGTGGTGGACATCTTCGGGCTCGATTTCGGGTCCCTGCTCGAGCGTCCCGCTCCGGTACAGGGGGGAGAGCTCGACACCTCGCTGATGCTCTATCTTGCTCCCGATCTGGTGCGGATGGACCTGGCCAAGGACTTCGAGCTGACCCCCGGGATGCTCTCCCGGTACCGGCCGGGGCACAGTCGGCACCTTCCCCCGGGGTCTCCCGGCTCCGTCGGCTACCCCAGTCTCGCATCGCCCCAGAAGGGCGAGGTCCTGTATAGATTTATCCTCGAACGGGTCGGCCGCTGCCTGATCCGGTCCTGAAGCAACCGGAGTTCCAATGCGCACTGCCGCAGTTCTGCTTCTGCTCCTGCCGGCCGCCCGGGCCGAAGCGCAGGAGTCGCTGGAGACCAAACTGGTGATCACCCAGGAGGGCCGCGAGACCGGCCGGGAGGAGTTCACTCTCCGGCAGGGACGGGGGAGAGGGGCGTCCGGCTCGACCCTGATCGCGGTCGCCCGATACCCGGCCACCAATCCGCTCCTCAAACTTGCTGCCTCGCTCGAGCGCACTCCCGAATCGGCCCTGGCCAAGTTCCAGCTCGACGTCGAGGGCCCGAGCGGCACCACCGTCATACTTGCAGCCGGCTCCGGTGCACGGTTGATCGTACGCACGGTGGCCAAGGGTTCCGAGGCGGGTCGTGAGTTGCCTGGAGGACCCGACGTGGTACTGCTTGATGAGGGGGTCTACTCCCTGTATGCCGCGGTTGTTGACCTCGCGACACCGAGCGGAAAGGCCCTGACCGGAGTCTTCCCCCGAACCAGCCGGCGGACGTCCTTCGTCGCTCGACGTGAGCCGGGGGGCGATGGTGGTACGGCTCGGGTGACGCTCAGCGGTGACATCAACGGCACCCTGGTGGCCGACGCCAAGGGTCGGATCCAGCATCTCGAGTTCCCTGGATCGCGTATCGTGGTGGCTCGCGCGCCCGAGACCGACCCGAGGCAATAGCAGGTCGAAGCCCTTCTTCTAACTCGTTGACGACAACCAGAAAAGACGTGCTTTGTCGCAAGCTGAAACCTCTGCGGCGAGGCCAGCGTATTGGGCCCGTCGCGTCTCACCACAAGGGGCCTCTCTCATGACTTGCCGGTCCGGTCTGCTCGTGCTCGGCTGCCTTTTTCCCGCAGTGGCGTCGGCACAGGACTCTTCGCAGGCCACTGTTCCTTCACGGTCGGTGAACCTCTCCCTGGCCGAGGCTCTGCACCAGGCGCGAGCCACCAGCCCGACGTACCGCCAGGTCCTGAACGATGCAGGGCCAGCCAAGTGGGGCGTCCGGAACGCGTATGGCAACTTGCTTCCCTCGGTGACCGTCGGCAGCGACTTCGGCTACACCGGAACCGGCCAGTACGACTTCGGCGCTGGCCTCACCCGCCCGACGTCCGCATTCCTCAGCTCAGCTTACAGCCTGGGTATTCAGTGGCAGCTCAGCGGTCGCAGCCTCCACGCCCCCAGTCAGCAACGTGCGCTACAACGCGCCACCGACGAAGACATTGGGGCCGCCGGCGTAGATCTCACCGCCGAGATCTCGACCCAGTACCTGACCACCTTGCAGGCTGGGGCCCAGGTGGCGATCGCGCGGCAGCAGGTCAGGAGGAACCAAGACTTTTTGGCGCTCGCCCAGGCACGGCATCGGGTGGGCCAGGCCATCTTGCTCGACGTGCGTCAGGCCGAAGTCACCAAAGGCACCTCGGATGTAGCGTTGTTGCGGGCGGTGCAGACCGAAAATGAGGCGAAGCTGGACTTGCTGCGGCGAATGGGAGTTGAACTCCCGGTGTCGCTCGACCAGATCGTGCTGACCGATTCCTTTCCGGTCACCGCCCCCAACTTCCAGCTCGACAGTCTCCTGGCGCTTTCCGAACGCCAGAACCCTCTCTTGCGTTCACTTCGCGCTCGGGGACACGCCGCGCAGCTCGACGTGCGGGCAGCCAAAACCGACTTCCTTCCTACGCTGTCAGTTCGGGCGGGATGGAGCGGCTTCACGCAGCAATTCACCAATCAGGATCTGTTGCTGGAGAACACTCTCACCGCCGCGCAGGGGCAGGCTGCCGATTGCGAGTACAACAACGCGGTACGTACCGGTCTGTCGCTCGGTGGGCAGACGGCCAACTGCTACTCCGCAGCAGGCCTGGAGGACGGTGGTGCAGCGCTGCTCGAGCCGGTAGAGCAGCAGGTGCTCACTCGGAACGGCGTGTTTCCTTTTAGCTACACCGGGGAGCCGTTCGGCGCCAACCTTACCATCTCGTTGCCGATCTTCACCGGCTTCAGCCGGTCGCTGCGGCTCTCGCAGGCCCGGGCACAGGAAGACGACGCGGAGGAGGAGGTCCGGGCGCGTCGGCTCCAGGTACACACTGACGTGCATTCGCGCTACCTGGGTCTGGAGTCGGCCTATCAAGCCATCGGAGTTCAGGGCGCCAGCCGGGAGGCGGCCCGAGATCAGCTTCGCCTGGCCCAGGACCGCTACCGTCTCGGCGCCGGCACGGCGCTCGAGGTCTCCGATGCCCAGAACGCGGTTCAGCAGGCCGAAGGTGACTACGTGAATGCCGTCTATTACTACCACAAAGCCATCGCGGCGCTGGAAGCTGCGGTCGGCAGCTCCCTCCGCTAAGAGGAACTGACATGTCGCGCAGGACCAAGATCGGGCTGGTTGTTGCGGTGGTCGTGCTCCTCGTCGGCGGGATCGTCGCGTTTCGGATCAACAAGAGCAGAAACGCAGCAACCGAGGTTCGGATGGAGCAAGTCCGCCGCCGGGATCTCGTGAGTGCCGTTACCGCCAGCGGGACGATCGAGGCCAAGACCTCAGTGGATATCAGCGCCGACATCACCGGCCGGATCATCGAGATCGCGGTAGGCGAGGGCGACCTCGTGAAGCGAGGACAGTTCCTCCTCCAGATCGATCCCGCCCAGTATGAGGCGGCCGTTGCCCGCTCCCAGGGTGTCGTCGCTTCCACCCAGGCAATTCTCCTGCAGACCAAGGCCAGCCGGGACCAGGCTCAGCGGGCGTGGAACCGCGCCAAGCAACTGACCGAGCTGGGCGAAAACCTGATCGCGCCGGAGACCGCTGAACAAGCGCAGACCGCTCTCGAGGTTGCCCAAGCGAACTACCAGTCCACTCAGGCGCAGCTGGAGCAGGCCCGCGCCGGACTCCAGGAGGCCAAAGACAACCTGGCCAAGACCCGCCTGACGGCCCCGATCTCCGGCCGCGTGGTCCGCCTGGCTGTAGAAGAGGGTGAGGTGGCCGTGCCGGGAACCTTCTCCCGCGAAACCGGATTGCTGATGACCGTGGCCGACCTGTCGGTGATTCTGGCCAAGGTTCAAGTCGATGAAACCGACGTCGTGCGCTTGAAGGTTCGCGACTCGGTGGAGGTCAACATCGATGCCTACCCCGATACCACCTTCTCCGGGCGGGTCACCAAGGTGAGCCACAGCGCCAAACTCACGGCCACCCAAACCGCATCGGGCTCGAACGACCGCGCGGTCGACTTCGATGTGGAGATCACCCTTCAGAAGCCGCCTGCCGATATCCGGCCCGATCTGAGCTGCACCGCCCGGATCGTGACCGACACCCGGAACAGCGCGCTCAGCATTCCCATCATCGCGCTGACCGTGCGCGAGCACGAGAAGGTCCCCAACGAGTCGGATGCCGCCCCGCCGGTGGACACACTGCGCGCCCGGTTCCAGAAGCGGGAGGCCGAGGGCGTCTTCATCGTGCGGGACGGGGCTGCCACCTTCCGCCCGGTCAAGGTCGGTGTAGCGGGCGATGAGTACTTCGAGGTGGTAGACGGCCTGCGCGAGGGCGAGACCATCGTGGCCGGGACCTACCAGGCCATCCGGGACCTCAAGGATGGCGCCAAAGTCCGCCAGGCTGACACCACCAAGACGCGGGAAGCGAAGTCGTCCTGATGCGCCTGCTGGAAGCGGTCCGGATGGCCCTCGGAACCCTCCGGGCACAGAAGCTGAAGAGCTTCTTTTCGCTGATCGGTGTACTCATCGGGGTGACCTTTCTTATCGCGGTAGTGTCGATCGTTCAGGGCATGAACCGATACATGGTGGAAGAGTTCGCCAACACGCTCGTCGGGGCCAACACCTTCGAGCTGCGGCAACGACCCAGTATCGTGACCGGCCACGTTTCCGATGAGGTCTGGCTGGCCTGGCGGCGCCGCCCCCGAATAAGCTACGACGATGCGGATTATGTGCGTGAGCGGGTCCGCACTCCGGCCACCTTCGCCAAGTTCTGCGAGGACTACGTGTCGGTGCACTATGGCGGCAAGATCGCCAAAAGCATCAGACTGGCGGGGACCGAAGAGAGCTACTTCAAAATCAAGAACTATGAGCTCGCCGCCGGGCGCGCCTTCACCTCCCAGGAGGTGAGAACCGCGCAGCCAGTGCTGGTTATCGGACAGGAGCTGGCTGACAAGCTGCTCAAGGGCATCGACCCGATCGGCAAGAAGGTGGTGATTGGTGGCCTTCCTTACCGGGTGATCGGTGTGGTGGCCAAGCAGGGGAATCTCTTCGGGATCTCCATGGACAAGTTCGCCATCATGCCGTTCAGCGCCCAGGCGCGCCGGCTGATTTGTCCCATCAATATTCTCGACGCGCTGATCGTCCAGACCTCCGATCCCGGCCAGATGCAGCTCGCCATGGGCCAGACGGAAGCGATCATGCGGAGCCGGCGGCAGCTCAGACCTGGGCAGGAAAGCAACTTCGCGTTTCAAACCGCGGAAGGCGCGCTGGGAAGCTGGGAGAAGATCTCCAAGGTGCTCTTCGTGGCCCTGCCCGGGCTGGTGGCCATCTCGCTCGTGGTGGGCGGGATCGTGATCATGAACATCATGCTGATGGCGGTGAGCGAACGGACCCGTGAGATCGGGATTCGCAAGGCCTTGGGCGCTCGCCGGCGCGACATCCTGGCGCAGTTCGTGGTGGAGGCGGCCACGCTCTCGGGCGTGGGAGCCCTGCTCGGCATCGGCCTGGGGATAGCCCTGGCATTCGTGGTGAAGGCCTTCACTCCACTGCCGGCCGCCGTCGCTCCCTGGTCCATCGCGGTGGGTGTGCTGCTGGGCGTGAGCGTTGGGATTGCCGCAGGGGTTTATCCCGCGAGTCGGGCCTCGCGGCTCGATCCCATCGACGCGTTGCGGGCAGAATGATCGGGGCCCGCGGCGGGAACGCTGTTACCCGGATGCTCGAGGGCTCGACCATCGCCCTGGACTCCATCCGGGCCAACAAGGTGCGCGCCGCGCTCACCATCCTCGGAGTCGCCATCGGGGTGACGGTGGTGATCGCTATGGCGTCGGCGATTACGGGAATCAACCGCAGCATCACCGGAATCCTCGAATCCGCCGGCCCCAAGACGTTCTTCGTCTATCGCTACTTCTCCGGCGGGCTGGAGGTCTCCGACGGCTCGGACGAGATGTCTCCCTGGCGCCGGATGCCACCGCTGACGGTGCAGGACGCCGAGCTCATTCGCACCCTTCCCGCGGTCCGGGATGTCAACATCAGCGAGTACACCAGCGGACCAGTGAGCTTCGAGGGCGTGGAGCTCAAGAGCGTTGACATTGCCGGGATGAGTCCCAGCTGGAACCTGGTGAACGGAGGGGAGATTCTGGCGGGACGCAACTTCACCCCCATGGAGTACGCGGCCGGATCCAGGGTGGTCGTGATCAACGACAAGCTGGCCGAGTCGCTGTTTCCGGGCCGTGACCCCGTCGGCAAGCGGATCAAGATCTCCGGCATGCCGTTTCAGGTGGTGGGGATGCACGCCGAGGCGGCTTCGCTGTTCAGCAACGCCAGCGAGCCCCGGCTGGCAATACCACACACCACCTTCACCAAGTCCACCTCGTACTGGAAGGATTGGCTGGATATCGCCGTCTTGCCGACGGAGATGGCCACCGTGCAGGAAGCGCAGGACCAGGTGACGACGGCCCTTCGGAGCAGCCGTGGGCTGCGCCCCGGCCAGCCCGACAACTTTGCCATCGTAGGCCAGGACCGTATCCTCGACAGCTTCAACAAGATCACCGCGGCGTTCTTCGTGGTCATGATCGCCTTGTCGAGCGTAGGTCTCATGGTGGGCGGCATCGGC
This sequence comes from Gemmatimonadales bacterium, assembly GCA_036559785.1. Lineage (GTDB taxonomy): Bacteria > Gemmatimonadota > Gemmatimonadetes > Gemmatimonadales > GWC2-71-9 > CAVVWJ01. The sequence goes on along the minus strand of DATBSM010000013.1, from coordinate 7,467 downwards.
GTGGTGGCAATCATGATGATCTCGGTCACCGAGCGGACCCGGGAGATTGGAGTGCGCAAGGCACTCGGCGCCACCCGCCGGGAGATCATGTTCCAGTTCCTGGTGGAGGCCGCGACCCTGACACTGGTCGGCTGCCTGGTTGGGATGGCGGCCGGCGCGTTGATCGCCTGGGGGATCCGGTCCTTCACCCCCATCCCCGCCACGGTGCCGCTCCTCTCCGTGGTTGCCGCCGTGGTCTCCTCGATTCTCACCGGAGTGCTGTTCGGCCTCTATCCCGCCAGCAAGGCGTCCAGGCTGGATCCGGTGGAGGCGCTGAGGTACGAGTAAGAAGGCGTGAACGCTTTTACCTTTCAGCATGCCCCTCTCCGAGGCGATCCGTCTCGCCCTCCAGGCCATCTGGCACAGCAAGCTCCGCTCTTTCTTCACCCTCCTCGGGATCATCGTTTCGGTCGGCTTCCTGGTCGTCGTCGTGGCGGTGATTCAGGGGATGAATGCCTACGTAAAGGAAAACCTGACTGGCGCCGTCATCGGTACCAACGCCTTTCAGGTCCGGCGCTCCCCCATATCGGTAGGCTTACTGGACGAAGAGCAAATGAAGGAAATCAACAAGCGGCCGCGGATCTCCGCCGACGATGCCGAGGCGATACGGCGAGCGGTGCCGGAGGCCCGGGCCGTGTCGATGCAGTCGGGATGGCCGACGCCCGTGAGCGATGTCGCCTATCGCAATCGTACGGTTGGCACCGTCCTCATCTTCGGGGTCACTCCGCCCTACCAGACCGTCCAGGACTATGTCTTCGCGGCCGGGGGGCCGCTCAGCGAGCCGGACGTTCGCGAGCGCCGCCCGGTGGCCGTCATCGGCTATGACGTGGCCGACAAGCTCTTCGACGTTCCCGAGAGTGGCGTAGGGAAGAAGATCAGGGTCGGAGGGAACCAGGTCACCGTCAAAGGCGTCATCGCCAGGAAGGGCCGGATGCTGGGCCAGTCGTTCGACGGCTTCATCCTCCTCCCGCTTTCCACGTTCGAATCACTGTACGGCCGGCGAAAGACCACCGTGGTGTCGGTCAAGATGACCGATGCCGACGCGATTTCGGGAGCTATGGCCCGAGCCCAGGAGGCGATGCGGGTGGCCCATCGGCTTCGGCCCGGCGAGCCCGACGACTTTACGGTGGACAAGGCCGATGCCCTGGTCGCGTTCTGGCGGAAGCTCACCCGGCTTCTCTTTACGGCCATCCCCGCGGTTGTCTGCATTGGAATCGTGGTGGGCGGGATCGTGATCATGAACATCATGTTGATGACCGTGAACGAGCGCACCCGTGAGATCGGCATTCGGAAGTCGCTCGGCGCTACCCGGGCGGATATCCGGCGGCAATTCCTCATTGAGGCCGTCGTGCTCACCACCCTGGGCGGTCTGCAGGGCGTGCTCGGCGGGTGGGCCCTGGCCGCCGCCGTTTCCAACTTCACTCCCCTGCCAGCCCGGGTCACACTCTGGTCGGTGGCGGTCGCCCTGGCAGTCGGGGCCGGGGCGGGTATTCTGTTCGGGGTGTTTCCCGCCACCCGGGCGGCCCGGCTCGATCCTATCACCGCGCTCCGCGCAGAATGATCCGGAATGTCGGGGAAGGCGTCGCGATCGCAGTAGACTCGATCCGCGCCAACAAGCTCCGGTCCGCACTGACGATTCTGGGCGTGGTGATCGGCGTGACGACCGTCATGACTATCGCTTCCATGGTGCAGGGTATCCGTGCCCAGATCTTCAATGCGATCGAAACCGCCGGACCCACTGCGTTCTATGTCCTCCGCTTTTTCTCTCAGACACCGCTCAACCCGGACCGATTGCCCTACGAAGTCCGCATCAGGCCGATCGTGCAATCGAGCGACGCGGATGCGATCCGCCGTATTCCAGAGATAGGATACAGCGCCATGTGGGTGCAGCTGTTTCAGCGCATGGAGTATCAGGGGGAGCGGACCGGAGGCGTGGCCGTGTTCGGGGCCGACTCGCGATACATGGAGATCCAGGGCGGCACGCTGTTGCGGGGGCGTTTCTTCACACCGGGGGAGCTGAAGGGAGGCGAGGTGACGGTGCTCGAGGCCGATGTGGCCGAGCGGCTCTTTGGGCGCATCGACCCGCTCGGCCGGGTGATCCGGATCGGCCCCAAGGCGCTCCGGGTCATCGGCATCTACCAGAAGCCCGACAATATCTTCGAGCCGCCGGGCCAGGAAATCGGCGCGGTCATTCCGTTCGAGACCGCCCGCCAGAACTTTCGATACGACGAGACCAACAGTCTGTTTATCGCGGTCAAGCCGCGGCTGGGTATCTCGGTGGCGGAAGCGCAGGACCTGGTGACGGTGGCCCTCCGGCGGGTCAGGAACCTGCGGCCGGGAACACCCAACACCTTCGATCTCATCTCCCAGGACCAGATCCTGGAGGTGATCGGGAACTTCACGTCGTACTTCTTCATCGCCATGATCGCACTGTCCAGCGTGGCCCTCCTGGTGGGAGGAATTGGCGTCATGGCCATCATGATGGTCTCGGTGACCGACCGAACCAAGGAGATCGGACTGCGCAAGGCGCTCGGCGCCACCCGTCGGGAAATTCTCTGGCAGTTCCTGGTGGAGGCGGCGACGCTCACCCTCATTGGTGGCCTCCTCGGAATCGTCTTCGGTCTCGCGTCGGGCGAGCTGCTGAAGTACGCGCTGCAACTCGAGTCCGGGGTGCCGCTCTGGAGCGCGGTGCTGGCGTGCGTCGTCAGTATCGCCATCGGGCTCACCTTCGGCCTGTACCCAGCCAACCGTGCAGCACGGATGGACCCGGTGGAGGCGTTGAGGCATGAGTGAGGGGCTGCCATCCCCTGCACTGTGCAAGCCCGGAGGCCACCCGCATCTCCTGTGCTCCCCAAGGAGGCATCATGCGAGTGCAGACGATGGTAATCGGGCTGCTCCAGGCGGCCCTGCTGGTGGCGTGCGAACAGCCGAAAGCGACTTCCGACGAGACCGGGAAGCCGGGCAACGCCGCCTACGACAAGGCGGACAACCCCGTGGCGTTGGGTACAGTAGGCCAGCGCACGACGTCGCCGAAAGAGGTTTCAGCCGCTTCACCGCCGGGTGACCAATGGTTCCACCCTACTGCAGTTGATCCGGCCTCCAGGCTCATCATCCGTACCGGCCAGGCGAGCATCGAGGTTGATTCACTCGAATCATCCATGGCCGAGCTGCGGCGGATCGTCCTGCGCGCTGGAGGGTTCGTGGCGGATGCCTCGGTGCAGAGCGGACGAAACCAGCTTCGCTCGGCGACGCTGGAGCTTAAGGTGCCGGCGTCGCGCTTCGACGAGCTGACCGAGGGGCTCCAGCCGCTCGGACGGCTGCAGTTCGTGAATGTCGGCGCGGAGGATGTGAGCGAGGAGTTTGTGGACCTGACCGCGCGTGCAGCCAACGGCCGGCGACTCGAGGACAGGCTGGTCGAGCTGCTGCGAACCCGCACCGGCAAGCTGCAGGACGTGCTCACGGTCGAACGGGAGCTCGCGCGGGTCCGGGAAGAAATTGAGCGGATGGAGGGCCGGCTGCGCTTCCTCAAGACGAGCGCGCAGCTGAGCACGCTCTCAGTCAATCTGTACGAGCCGCCGCCGCTGGTCGCTTCTCACCCGGGACGCAGCGTGATCGGGGAGGCGTTCAAGACTGCCTGGCGCAATTTCGTCGGCCTGACCGCGAGCGTGATTGCTTCACTCGGCTTCGTAGGGCCGCTGGCGATCCTCGGCTGGGGTGCGGTAATTGTGGCAAAGAGATACAGACGTAAGACAGCGTGAAGTAGGCGGTCAGCGGGGCAGCGGGGCAGAAAGAGCGCGTGGCAAATCTTGGGATCGCGGAGTGCCCACTGGCACTGCCCCGCTGCCCCGCCGCCCCGCTGCCCGCTACTTTCCACCATGCCTGTCGACATTCTCGCAATCGCCGCCCACCGCGACGACGTCGAGCTCACCTGTGCCGGTACGCTCCTCAGGGCCGTGGACGCCGGGTATCGGACAGGGATCCTCGACCTTACCGCAGGGGAGACCGGTACCAGAGGCAGCGCCAAGCTACGAGCCGAGGAGGCCGAGCGCGCAGCCAAGATCCTTGGCATAGCCGAGCGCCGAAACGCCGGCCTGCCCGATGCCCACCTTCACAACACGGATGAGACGAGGCGGGCTATCGTCCAGCAGATACGGCACTTCGCACCTCGGGTCGTCATTCTCCCCTTCCCTGTCGGCCGGCACCCGGATCACCGGATGGCGTCGGAGCTGGGGCGAGACGCCTGCTATCTGGCCGGCCTGAGTCGGTACGACGCAGAGGGCACCCCGCACCGTCCCCACAAGGTGCTCTATGCTCTCTCCTACCGGGAAGACCCAATCAAGCCGACGTTCGTGGTAGACATCACGGCCCAGTTCGACCGGAAGCTCGCCGCAATCAAGTGCTACGGCAGTCAATTCGACGGAGCCAAGGCGGCAGGGGAGATCTTCCCCACCGGGCAGGACCTCTACTCCCTGGTGGAGACCCAGAACGCGCACGTCGGATCACTCATCAGGAAGCGCTATGGGGAGCCGTTCTTCACTCACGAGACCGTGGAGATGGAGGATGTTGTGAAGCTGGGGGTCCAGAGCATCTAGGCCACGGCTGTCATCCTGTGCTCGTGGGAGGAACACTCCCAAGCTGCCGTTTCGCCGCTATCTTCCCTCCCATGCGTCCCCCCGTCTATCTCGACTACGCTGCCACCACCCCGGTTCGCCCCGAGGTGCTGGAAGCGATGCTGCCTTACCTGACGGCCCAGTCGTTCGGCAACCCCTCCAGCGCCCACCGGTTCGGCCGGGCGGCACGGGCCGGCATCGAGCAGGCCCGCAGGCAGGTGGCCGAGGCGGTCGGGGCCGAGCCCAACCAGGTGGTCTTTACATCGGGGGGAACGGAAGCGGACAATCTCGGCATTGTGGGCGCAGCGCTGGCCGCCCGGGAGCGAGGCGGCTCGATGTGCGCCGTCGTGTCGGCGATCGAGCATAAGGCCGTGCTCGCCGCCGCGCACGCGGTGTGTCACCTGGGCGGACGTGAGGTCCTGCTGCCGGTGGACTCGGGAGGACGACTCGATCTGGATGCGCTCGACGCCGCGCTCAGGGAAGATCCGGCGGTGGTCTCGGTGATGTGGGTCAACAACGAGACCGGTGTACTCCAGCCGGTGGGCGAGATCGCTGCCCGATGTCGTGAGGCGGGTGTGATCTTCCACACCGATGCGGTGCAGGCACTCGGGAAGGTCCCGGTCTCGGTCGGGGAGTTGTCGTGCACCCTGCTCACCCTCTCGGGGCACAAGATCGGAGCGCCCAAAGGGATCGGTGCGCTCATCGTTCGGGACCGCAAGGCAATCGAGGCGATCATCCATGGCGGCGGGCAACAGTTCGGCATCCGGCCCGGCACCGAGAACGTAGCCGGCGCCGTGGGCCTGGGACGGGCGGCTCAGCTCGCCGCTGGTGAGCAGAGCTCGCTGGCCGAGCGTCTGTGCGCGCTGCGCAATGAGTTGGCGGTCAGACTCAAGGCCGCGGTGACGGACCTGGTGATCAACGCCGAGACGAGCGCCCGGGCGCCTCATCTCCTCAGTGTTGCGGTGCACGGGGCGGACAGTGAAGCCCTGCTGATGCACCTCGATCTTGCCGGCATTGCCGCGTCAAGCGGATCCGCCTGCTCCACCGGCGCGGTCGAGCCCTCCCACGTGCTGGTCGCCATGGGTGTGCCTCGCGAGCTGGCCCTCGGAGCCATCCGCTTCAGCTTCGGCCGGGAGAGCACCCGCGAAGACGTAGACCGCGCCGTGGAGGTGGTTCCGGCGGTGGTCGCCAAGGTGCGCGCGCTAGCGGGGGTACTTGGACGGTCGGACGGCCGGACAGCCGGACCGGCACAACGGCACGAGGGGATAACAGGATGAGTCCCCGCGTTCTCGTGGCAATGTCCGGTGGAGTGGATAGCTCCGTGGCAGCCGCCCGCCTCGTGGAGCAGGGTTACGACGTCGTGGGCGCCACCATGAAGCTCTTTTGTTATGGCGACGACGTGCCCGACCGGCCCTGTTGCTCGCTGGATTCGATCAACGACGCGCGCGATGTCGCCCACGCTGTCGGAATCCCGCATTACGTTCTCAATCTGGAAGACCGCTTCAATTTGCACGTGATTCAGAACTTCGTGAGCGAGTACAGCCGGGGCCGTACGCCCATTCCCTGTGTCCGATGCAATTCGTTCACCAAGTTCCGCGACCTGCTGGCGCACGCCGATGCGCTCGAGTGCGACTACATCGCCACCGGCCACTACGCGGTCGCCCGTGATGGCGGCCTCTACCGCGGGCTCGATCCCGGCAAGGACCAGAGCTACTTCCTGTGGGGCATCGACCGACAGGTGGTGGCGCGGATGTTGACACCGGTAGGCGAGCTGTCGAAGTCAGAGACCCGGGCCTACGCCCGCCGGCTGGGACTCACGACCGCGGAGAAGGAGGAGTCGGTAGAGATCTGCTTCGTCCCCAACGACGATTACGCCTCCGTGCTGGAGCGGCATCTCCCAGCCGACGCACCGGCGCTCGTCCCGGGCCCGCTGGTGACCACCACCGGTGAGGTGATCGGCGAGCACCGCGGGTTTGCCCGGTACACAATCGGACAACGGAAGGGTTTGCCGGGGGGGTCGGCCGCGGCGAGGTACGTGATTGCCATCCGGCCGGAAAACCGTGAGGTCGTGGTGGGAAGCGCCGAGGACCTGGCCGGTCACAGCCTGCGGCTCGACGAGGTGAACTGGCTGGCCCCTTCGCTCGAGCCGGGCGAACGGTGCGAGGTCCAGATCCGCTATCGAGCCCGTGCGGTTCCAGCCACGGTGCTGGAGCGATACGACGATTCGCTGACCCTGGCCCTCGCCACGCCGGTCCGAGCCATCACGCCAGGCCAGTCCGGCGTGCTCTATGGACCCGAACGCCGCGTCCTGGGCGGCGGCGTCATCGGCTGAGCCGTGCCGGCGCTACTCCTCCACTGGGTGTTGAACGCAGCGGCACTCTGGGTCGCGGCGGCTATCGTCCCGGGCCTGGACTTCAGCGGCGGCGTGGGCCGCCTCCTGCTGGTTGCCGCGGTCTTTGGAATCGTCAACACCACGCTGCGCCCCCTGCTGACCATCCTCACCTGCCCGCTGATCATCGTCACCCTGGGCCTATTCACCCTCGTCATAAACGCGCTGATGCTGCTGGTCACTGGATGGCTCTCCGAGAGCTGGAATCTCGGCTTCACTGTACTGGGATTCTGGGCGGCGTTCTGGGGGGGTCTGGTGGTGGGGCTGGTCAGCATGGCGTTGTCACTCGTACTGCCGGCGAAGGCTACCCGGCCCTACGCGCCGCACGGCCCGCCGCCTTCAGTACGGTAGCTTTGCGGCGTCGGCAAATTTCTTCATAAGGTCCTGCTGTTCGGGCGACAGCTCGTCGGGCACGGTGACCTGGATGCC
>DATBSM010000012.1:0-8916 GCA_036559785.1 Gemmatimonadales bacterium | reverse complement strand
GCCGAGCTTGCTGATCTCCTGAGCGTTCCGCGCGATACTCTCCTGCCGCCAACCGTAGGCGACGGCGCGGAGCAGGGCGATCAGCGTGGTCGGACTGGCCGGGATCACCTGCTCTCCGACACCGAACTCGATGAGCGAGGCGTCGTGCTGGCAGGCGGCGCTGAAGAAGGTCTCACCCGGAAGGAACATCACCACGAAGTCGGGCGCAGGCTGGAACTGGTTCCAATAGGCCTTGCCGCCCAGCTTCACCATGTGCTCGCGGACCTGGCGAGCATGCTTCTTCAAGAGGAGCTCGCGGGCTCCGTTCTCACAGTTGTCATCCGACGCATCGAGGTAGGCGGCGAGGGGTGCTTTCGCGTCCACCACGATGGTCTTGTCGCCTGGTAGGCGGATGATCAGGTCGGGCTGCAGCCGCCCCTCCTCCGACTCGACCCTGGCCTGCTCCACAAAGTCGCAGTAGGCCAGCATGCCGGCCATCTCGACCACCCGGCGAAGCTGGATCTCGCCCCAGCGGCCCCGAACCTGCGGCGCCCGCAGCGCCTTGACCAGGTTCCCGGTCTCGGCCTGAAGCGCCTGTTGAGTCCGCGCCATCGATTTCACCTGCTCGACCAATCCCGAGTAACTCGCGATACGATCCTTCTCCACTTCGTGGAGCTTGCCGTCCACCCGAGTCAGCGCCTCATGGATGGGACGAACCAGATCGTCCACCGCCTTCTGACGCTTCTCGAGGTCCGACGAGGCCGACTGTTGAAACTCCCCCAGTTTGGTCTGGGCCAGCGCCAGGAAGGACTGATTGTTCTGCCGCAGCGCCTCGGCCGAGAGCGAGGCAAAAGTGTCGCGGGCGACGCGGGTGAGGGAGACGAGCCAAACGATCAAGCCACCGGTGGCGGCTCCAAGGACGATGCCCAGAAGAAGCATGGAGACATTCATGAGATTTCCGGGAGGCGGGTGGGGGTGCTGGAAGATAAGGCCCTCCCGCTGTCGCGCGCTCGTACATCTGGAGGTAGCTTAGCGGGCGACCTTCCTCACCCATCCAGTCACCTGGAGGCACCATGGTCAGCCTCGGTTCGCTCTGGCTCCCCATCCTGGTCTCGGCCGTACTGGTGTTCGCCGTCAGCGCCATCATCCACATGGTTCTCAAGTATCACAACTCGGACTACAAGCCGCTCCCCAACGAAGATGCGGTGCGGGCAGCCATTCGGGCGGGCAATCCAGCCCCGGCGCAGTACGTGATCCCGTACTGCAGCGATATGAAGGACATGGAAAAGCCGGAGATCAAGCAGAAGTACGCCGAGGGGCCGGTTGCCGTCATGAACCTGATGCGCCCCGGGGCGCCCAACATGGGCAAGTACCTCATTCATTGGTTTGTGTTCATTCTCTGCGTTTCGTTCTTCATCGCCTACGTGGCGGCACACACGATCCCGCCAGGCACGGCATATCTCGAGGTCTTCCGAGTGGTCGGAGCGGTGGGATTTCTGGTCTATGGAATTGGGCAGATGCCAGAGTCGATCTGGATGGGAAGGCCATGGAAGATCACCTGGAAGAACGCACTGGACGGGTTGGTGTATGGACTGGTGACCGCGGGGACGTTCGGCTGGCTGTGGCCGCGCTGAGGTAGTACGTCGGTCATGAAGTCATGGCTGTCTTCGAGCTAGTTATCGCTTTGCTGTTTGTGGGTGCCGTGTTGGCGGCGGCGGCACGGCAGCTGAACCTTCCCTACCCTGCACTGCTTGCGCTGGGAGGCGCGGGCATCGCTCTTCTGCCCAATGTTCCCAGCGTGACGCTCGACCCTGAGCTCGCGCTGGCGCTGTTTGTGGCTCCAGTCCTCCTGGATGCCGCGTTTGACGCGTCCCCTCGCGACCTGAAACGCTACTGGCGCCCCGTTGCTTCGCTCGCCCTGATCACGGTGGGACTCACCGTGGCGGCCGTGGCGGTGGTTGCCCGGTGGCTAGTGCCCGAGTTCCCCTGGGCCGCCGCCGTTGCGCTCGGCGCCATCGTGGCACCTCCGGACGCGGCAGCCGCCACCACGGTCCTACGACAGCTCCGCCCGCCCCACCGAGTCCTGGTGATTCTGGAGGGGGAGAGCCTGTTCAATGACGCCACCGCACTGATCATCTACCGGCTGGCGGTGGCATCGGTAGTTACCGGCACCCTCTCCGGATGGAGCGTGATCCCAACGCTTGCCGTCGTGGCCATCGGCAGCGTGGTGCTCGGCGCCTTTCTCTCCCGGCTCCTGCGGCTGGTCATCAGACCGATCGAGGACGTCGCCACCTCGGTGGTGGTTCAGTTTCTGTCGACCTTTGGCGTCTGGATCCTGGCTGAGCGCCTCGGGCTCTCCGGAATCATCACCGTCGTGGTCTACGCTATTCTGACGGCGCGCCACGCCCCGACGATGATCCCGGCGAGACTCCGGATTCCATCCTACGCAGTCTGGGAGGTCGTGGTCTTCGTCCTTAACGTGCTGGCCTTCATTCTCGTAGGACTTCAACTCAAGCCCATTCTCCGGCGGCTGGGCCCGACTGATCTGGTCACCTACGCTGCAGTAGCGGTCGCCGTGTGCGCCGCCGTCATAATGGTTCGCATCATCTGGGTGATGGGTTACGTGGCGGTCGCGCGGTGGAACACGCGAGGCCGACCCCGTGCCCCCGGGGAATATCCGTCCTTCCGAATAGCCGCGGTGGTTGGGTGGTGCGGCATGCGTGGCACCGTGACATTGGCAGCTGCTCTCGCGCTGCCGGACGGCGGGCAGTCTGCCTTCCCGTATAGGGACCTGATCCTCTTCACCGCCTTCTGTGTTGTGCTCGGCACCCTCGTGCTTCAAGGCATGACTGTGCGACTACTCATGAGGGCACTGAAGCTGCGTGATGATGGGTCAGTGGAGCGTGAGGTACAGCTCGCGAGGGCAGAGACAGCTCGCGCAGCCATCGATGCGGTGGAGGGCACAAGGACAGACGGTAAGGAGATGATTCAGCTGCTGCGGCGGAAATACCAGGACCGACTCAGCCGGGCGGAGAGGCGAGGGGCAGGTCTTCCCTCCGAGGATGGCGGTGGAGAGTCGGGGTTCAGGGCTGCGCAGCGTCGAGCGCAGGCGGCCGAGCGACGCGTCCTGTCCGAGCTGCGTGAGCAGGGGGTGATCGGGGACGATGCCTTTCATCGGGTGGAGGAGGAACTGGACTGGGCCGAGATGCATGGAGAAGCGGCGGGCAGGGAGTAGGCGGGGCAGCGGGGCAGCAAAATGAATTGTCATCCCCGCTGCCCCGCTGCCCCGCATCTTCCCCCCGCCTACCCGACCGACTCCCTACGCTCGGATAGCAGCCGCTCGGTGAAGTCGAGCCGCTCCTCCAGCTCGCTCACGCGGCTCTCCAGCGACTCGATGTACTGCTGCTGGTCGTCGGGGATGTCTCGCCGCCCCTTCCGGAGCTGGCGACCTCTCTTTTGGTAGAACTCGCCGGAGTCGTACCAGCCGGTGCTGGGGGCGTAGCCGCGTGGTCCAACCATTCGCCTGCCCTCCCGTCGGTGCCAGAACCGGATAGCCATCCAGATCACTACCATCCAGAACACAAATCCGAAGAAGCCCATCGTAGCTCTCCTTGTTTCTGCCTACTAGGCGCCCGCTTTTTCCTGCCCCCCTGCCCCGCTGCCCCCCTGCCCCGCTTTCAACGCCTCCTCGATCTCGCTCGCCGCCTTACGCAGGACCTCGGCAACTTGCTTCAGCGCCGGATCGTCCGGGCCTCGCCGCCAGGCCTTCTTGAAGGTGACGGCCGCGAGATGGGCGAAGGCGCTCTGGACCTCGCCGATGCCACCACCGGTGAAGTCGCGCACGGTTTCCCGCACCCGGTCGAGAATCTCGTCCAGCAGATCCCGGTTCTCCTCCAGGTAGCGCTCTCCCTCAGGGGTCACGTGGTAGACCTTCTTGCCGTCGGTGTCGACCGCACGCACATAGCCCTCGTCCTCCAGCAGCTGGAGGGTGGGATAGACCGTGCCGGCCGAGGGGGTGTAGTGGCCCGCCATCTTCTCTTCCAGCGCCTTGATGATCTCGTAGCCGTGGCGGGGCTTCTCCTTGAGCAGCCGGAGAATGACGAACTTGACCTCGCCCGACTCGAACATCTGGGAGCGGCGGCGGGAACCCCGCCCGGCGCTGTTGAACACTCCTGCCCACATTTTGCCCCCGAACGGGAATCCGGGCCCGAAGCCCCAGTCGTCGCGTGGGTTACACATACTTTGACCTCCGATACTGCGTGAGAACTAACGTACGATATATCGTACGTAATAGCAGGTCCGGCGTCAAGAGGCTCCTAGTGAGGAGCTCACTCCTTGGTCCTGGCGTACCTCCTTCGCGACTTCTCTCTCGTCCCACAGGTCTCCATCTGGCACCAGCGCCGCAGCTTGTTGCGGCTGCGGTCGACGTACATCCAGCCACAGTCCGGTCCTCCGCAGATTCGGATCCGAGACGCCTCCTGGGAGACGATCAACGACGCGGCAGACCAGATCACCGGCCAGATGACCGAGTCCAGGCTGTCTCCCCCGTCAACCCAGCCGAGCTGTAGACCAGGACCGTCTGGACGCTTCCCCGCCGCGGGCGCCACCCGCATTCGCTCGAGGGCCCGGACGAGCTCGCGGTTGAATTCCTCCAGCGAATCGCCGGCGGGCTCGCCCCCGGCGACCGCGCGGAAGAGCCGCTCCAGCACCCCACGCACCCGCAAGGCGTTCCGATGCGCCACCTCGGCCTCTCTCGGTTTGGCGACTGCCCGTGCCCGAAGGCCGCGCGCCGCCTTTGCTGAGACAACACCCGCGCCCTCGGCCCACCGGATCACCCCGTCGAAGTCCGTTAGCCGTTCCTGCTCCGGCCCGCGGCTGGTCCAGTCTACAGTGTTCACGAAGTCGATGGCCGGGTCGCCGCCGATGTACTGAAAGGGGAATTCGGTTGTCACGCTAACTCCGAACGAAGTGGGAGGTGCACCAGTATAACGCCCTTGACAGGTGAGAATCTAGCTGGTATCGTAACACCAGTAAAGCCGGTAATACTGGTGCATAGGAGTCCGACATGATTGCTCGAAGCTGGCGGGGAGCCACCAAGGCTCAGGACGCGGAGGCCTACCTGGAGTACCTGAACCAGACCGGCCTGGCCGAGTACCGGAAGACGCCCGGAAATCGAGGCGTCCTGGGTCTGCGCCGGATCGTGAAAGACCGCGCGGAGTTTCTGCTGATCTCGCTCTGGGATTCGACCGACGCAATCCGCAGGTTCGCGGGCGACGACATCGAGAAGGCCGTCTTCTACCCCGAAGACGAGCGGTTCCTGGTCGAGCGCGACGAGCACGTGTCACACTACGAGGTGGTCTTTGACAATGCCCTCATCCATCAGGAATGACCCGACCGGAACCCGGCTGGCCGTCGCCGCGGCCTTTGCAGCGATCTACCTGTTCTGGGGCGGGACCTTCCTCGCCATCAGGTATTCGGTGGCCGAAGTGCCACCACTCCTGACCATAGCGGTTCGCTGCGGAGGTGGAGCGGCCCTGCTCTATCTCTGGCTGCTCTGGCGTGGCGGGCTGGAGCGTCCAACCCAGGCACAGTGGCTGACCTCGGCCGCCGCGGGCGCATTCCTGTTCGTGGGTTGCCACGGCGTGCTGGCGTGGGCCGAGCAGCGGGTGTCGTCCGGGCAGGCCGCGCTCTTTATGACCTCCATCCCGCTGTGGCTGGTGCTGCTGACGTCAGTGCGGGAACGGCACACCCCATCCCGAACGGTGCTCGCCGGGCTACTGCTCGGGACGCTCGGCGTGGCGTTGCTGGCGCGAGGAGATGGCAGTTGGTCGGGAAGCCCGCTGGACCGGCTGGCTCTCGTCGGCAGCGGACTCGCCTGGGCGATCGGGTCGATCATCGCACGTGATGGCGCACGCCCCGGCTCGGTCATCCAGTCCACCGCGATGCAGCTCGCGGCCGGTGGGGCCGTGGTGCTCGCCCTCAGCCTGGCGAGCGGCGAGATCGCAGGCTGGAGCGTGCAGCAAGTGACCCAGCGCGGGATGTTCTCGCTCGCGTTTCTGATCGTGGGCGGCACGGTGCTGGGCTTTGGCGCCTACACCTGGCTTCTCCGGGTTACCACTCCGGCCGCGGTTGGCACCTACGCGTTTGTGAATCCGATCGTTGCGTTGGGCCTCGCCTGGACGGTGGGAGACGAGCCTTTCTCCTGGCGGACTGTCGCCGCAGGGCTAACAGTGTTGGGAGCGGTCATACTGATCAGGAGGCGACCAGAGAGGAAACCTTCACGTCGGCCGGTCGATCGGAACGCCGCCTCTTCTCCTTCCCCGCTGAGAGACCTCGCCCGGTCTCGTGCTCTGGTTTGACCTGGAGCACAGGTTCTCGGTGTAACCGACACATGCCGCCTGTCGAGAAACCGCAGCCCCAATCGTCCGTATAAAGGAGGCCTTACTAAGCCCATTGCCGCTGCCCTAGATTAGGTCGCTGATGACCTCCCCATCACTTCCGCCCGACCTCTCCAAGCTCCGGATCAATCGTGACGTTCCCGCGGCGCCCGTGCGCCGTGCCCTGGGCCGGAATGTCGCGCTGGGTCTGGTGGCCCTGGCCATCGTCGCGGCGGTCCTGCTGATGGGTCGCGGAGGCGCCGTCTCGGTCCAGACGGCGGTGGCCACGCCGATTGCGAGCGGAGGGGAGCCGGGGTCGGCCGGGGCCAGCGTGACGGCCAACGGCTATGTCGTCGCGCGCACCAGGGCATCCGTCGCCGCCAAGCTCCCCGGCCGAATCGCCCAGCTCCGGGTGAGCGAAGGATCCAACCTCAAGAAAGGCGAGATCATCGCCACACTGGATAACGACGACTATCGGGCCCAGGCCGCTCAGGCGGAGGCGGCGCTGCTCACCAGCCGGGCCGACCTGAACGAGGCGCGAGCGGCGCGGGAGGTGGCCGGGAAGGAGGCCGAACGGTTGCGAACCATGCGGGCCCAGAGCCCCGGGGTGGTCTCCGAGCAGGATTATGAGGCTGCGGACAGCCGGGCGACGCAGGCCGCGGCTCGGGCCCAGGCGACGGAGGCCCGGATCAAGTCGGCGGAGGCCAATCTGAGCTTCGCCCGAGCCAACCTGGAGAACACGGTCATCCGCGCGCCGTTCACCGGAACCGTGCTGCGAAAGGAAGCGGAGGTCGGCGAGGTGGTGGCGCCGTCGGTTGGTGGCGGGCTGACCCGCGGTGCGGTGGTCACCATGGCCGATCTGACCACGCTCGAGGTCGAGGTCGACGTCAACGAGGCCTACATCGCGAGGGTGACGAAGGCCCAGCCTGCAAAGATCACGCTCGATGCCTATCCCGACACCTCGTTCCGGGGTGAGGTGCGGCAGGTGGTGCCTACTGCGGACCGGCAGCGCGCCACGGTACAGGTGAAGGTGAGCATCGTGGATCGCGATCCGCGGATCCTGCCCGAGATGGGCGCCCGGGTGGACTTTCTGGCCGATACGGCGCCAGGGGCCCGCCCGGCGACGGCGGGACCGCTTCGCTTCCGGATCCCGGCGGCGGCTGTGCGCGAAGCGGGGGGCGAAACCGTCGTATGGCTGGTCCGGAACGGGCGGCTGGAGCCGCGCGTGGTCCAGGGCGGGCCGGTGAGCGGCGGATTTCGTGAGATTCGTTCCGGCCTGGCCGGCGGCGAGCTGATGGTGGTAGGCGGGGTGGATAAACCCAAGGCAGGAATGCGAGTAAAAACGGAGTAGTCATCGCGAGCGGCTGCGGGCCGCGTGGCGATCCAGCGGGTTGCGCTTTAGGCGGCGGGATTGCTTCGGTCGCTTCGCGCCCTCGCAATGACTCCTAATCACGAGGACACCAATGGCACTCGTAGAAATCCGTAACGTCCACAAAGCCTTTCAGCGCGACACCGAGCGCATCGAGATCTTCACTGGGCTCACGCTGGACATCGCTGAGGGGTCCTTCACGGCGCTGATGGGGCCATCGGGTTCCGGAAAGTCCACCCTGCTCAACCTTCTAGCCGGCTTGGACAAGCCGACCAGCGGGAGCATCCGGGTGGCCGGCTCCGAGGTGAGCAGCATGACGCCGGCACAACTCGCGCCCTGGCGGGCGCAGCACATCGGCTTCGTCTTTCAGACCCTCAACCTTCTGCCGGTGCTCACCGCGTATCAGAATGTGGAGCTGCCGCTGCTACTCACCCGCCTCTCCAAGAAGGAGCGTGACGAGCGGGTCAAGCTCGCGCTCAGCGTGGTGTCCCTGGAGGACCGGCACAAGCACTACCCCCGCCAGCTGTCCGGCGGCCAGGAGCAGCGAGTGGCCATCGCCCGCGCCATCGTGGCCGACCCGACTCTGGTCTTGCTGGACGAGCCCACCGGACAGCTCGACGCCAAGAGCTCGCAGGATGTACTGGCGCTGCTAGGCCGGCTGAACGACGAGTTCAAGAAGACCATCGTCATCGTGACCCATGACGCCCATGCCGCCGAGCATGCCAAGACCGTGCTTCACCTGGACAAGGGCACCTTGATCGAGCGGCAGGCGGTGGCGGTATGAAGTTCTTTCCTCTGGTGCTGGCCAACCTGGGGCGGCACAAGCGCCGGGTGTTTTTCACGGTGGCGAGTGTGGCCCTGGCGTTGTTCCTGTTTGCGTCGCTCCGAACTGTGGTCACCACGCTGGCCCGGGCCGCGCAGTTCGGCAGCGCCCGGCGCCTGGTGGTCCAGAACGCCACCGGTCTGGTCTTCCCGCTGCCGCTGAGCTACGGCAACCGGCTCAAGGCAGACCAGGGGATTTCCGCGGTGAGCTGGGCCAACTGGTTCGGCGGACGCTATGGCGACGGGAAGCGGTTCTTCGCCCAGTTCGCGGTGGATCCGACGTCCTATCTCGCCATGTATCCCGAGATCACCCTGCCGGAAGATCAGAAGCAGGCCTTCATCCGGGAGCGCTCCTCGGCCATCATCGGC
>DATBSM010000011.1:0-6158 GCA_036559785.1 Gemmatimonadales bacterium | reverse complement strand
CGCCATCCCTGCCTGGCCAGCTCTACGATAGGCGCGACACTCTCCCGCGCATGCCGGAACTGGTTGGCTACGGTGGCCGGCTCATCCGAGCGCGCCAGCGCGTTGCCCCCGAGTGCCAGCACCGCGGTGCGAACGCTACCCACAGCCTGGGACGCGATCAAGCTAGAACCTCGTCGAATCGAGAGGTAAACCCAGCACGCTGCGCAGCGTGCTCCATGCCCTGCCGAACTCGGACCAATCACCAATCCTGAGCGCCGAGTCCGCCAGCTCCAGCCACCGCTTGGCCTCTTCCAGGCGTCCGGATTGCGCGGTTCCCGGCGGAGCAGGAACGGTAGTTCCGAGCAGATTGCTCCATGCCTCCCCAAGGGTTCGACCGGCGCCGAGGCGATCCCGGGCCGCTACGCTGACCCAGACCAGTACCATCCCGTTGGGAGCACGCGAAGCGTAGTAGCCCTGATAGGCCACCGGTCCGCCGGGCCCGATGTCCACTCGGACCGGACCCGGCTCCAGCTTCCCTCCGTCTTCCGCGATCGAATCGTTCAGCGCGTCGTAGGATGGGAAGTTGGCCCAGCGGTTTCCCAGCACGCCCCTGATCGGCAGCGTCGTGGTTGAGTCGAGCCGCACCAGCTGAAGATGGGTGCGGCCATCGTCACGGGATCCTACCAGCACCGCGCTGATGCGGCGCTCACCCGCTGCCTCGAAGGTAGAGACCAGCTGCGGTCCTGACGTATCCGCCCCCCATCCGACCTGTGGCGGCGGAGGCTCCGGGGCTCCCCGTCCGCTCCCTCCTTCCAGGCTCCCCGCGTTCCAAGGCGTATGCTCCAACTCCTGCGCCTGAATCCGAAACAGATCGGTGGGATATGGTGCGGCCCGAATCACGACGTCAGGGATGGTGGAGCCCGGCTCCACGACTCCGTGTGACAGCGCCGCCCAGGTCTCGGCCAGGGGATCGGCCCCAGGCTGGAGAAACACTCGTGTTGCGCCGGTCTCGGCGTTCACGGTACCGAGAAACGCAGCCCTGACCGAACCTACCCGGTGGTCGCGCCAGGTCACCCGGCCAGTCAGCGGAAAGGTACCGGATGCGAGGTAGCCGTCGAGCAGCCAGATCAGCTGACCGTTGATGACCCGCGCCGTCGGCGCGCTCCAGTCTGCAAAGGGCGCCAGGCGAACCAGCCGATCTTCCGGAGAGAGGTGCCAATCGATGCGGCTTCCCGGGGGGACGCTGCCCAGCAGCTCACCGGCCTGAAGCGCCCAGGCCAGCACGACCCGGCGGACCCAGGAACCCACAGGCACACCGGGCGCATCCCCCTGACGTAACCGGTACTCGGGAGCATCGGGCTGCAGCAGATCGGCAGGCAGCTCGAGCAGCGAAAGGGGATTGATGTGGGAGAGCGTGTCACTCAGACGATGGAAGAGCGGCTCGCCAGTGCGGCCTACCCGGCTGTCCGAGACAGCCGAGAGCACGACCCGTCCCGCAGGGCTCGAACGAACCACCAGCCAGACCGGGCGGCGCTTGCCCTGCCGGGTCAACAGCGCCGGATCGATAGAGAGGAGCCGAGTGGAGTCTGATGGGAGTGCCCGGGCGACCATCTCCGGGCTCCACAACGACGGCACTGCCGGCGGCATCGGCTGGCCGATCGGCTCCAGAGGCATATCGCGCATGCCTTCGAGTCCGTACGCCATGCGCTCCAGCTGCTCCATGGCGCGAGGCTCCACCATGCGGGCCGCCGACCCCCCCAACATCGAGGGTAACAGCCAATGCCCAACCACGGACGCGCTGCCCAGCATGAGCCAGCCGGCGAGAGCGAGCGTGTGCCGCGGCCGGGTGGCCCAGAGTGCCGACACGGCGCCCGCCGCAAGTGCGACGCCCGCGAGCACGGGAGAGACGATCTGGCCGGTCCGCCAGCCCGGCTCGTCCAGCAGGTCGACCGATCCCGCGATTGCTTCGTAAGGCTCCAGGAGGTATCCCCACGCGAGAGCAATCGCCAGCGCCGCCAGCAGCCAGCCAATGTGAGCCCGTGCGTGATCGTTGATCGCGGGCTGCCGCTCGATCCAGCGAATCGCGCCCACCAACAGGTAGAGGGCGGTCACACCAGTGAGTGCGAGGAGAATGAGCAGGAGAAGGAACCCATGCGCGGCCTGCCAGACCGGCAGCTGCGCAACATAGAAGCCGAGGTCGCGGCCAAGGAGCGGGTCGCTGACGCGGTAGCTAACTCCTTGCCAGGCGAGGGTGACTTCACGCCACCATTTCGAGGCACCGACGCCAACCAGGAGGCCAAACAGCGCACCGGAGGCGATAGCGACCGTCAGCAGGGTGCTGGGGGTGAGGGCCTCGCGGAACTCGAGATTGGCCACGTTGCGGCGAATCTGCACGGTGCCGACCGCGCGATAGACCAGGAGCAGATGTCCGATGAACCAGGCGGAGGCAATCAGGCAGCCGGCGACCTCGAGCGTGAGGCGCAGGACATGCCAGTCGGCGAGGAACGAGGCCGCCGCGGGCGACAGTTCCGCGCCCCACCAGCGGTCAGCAAGGAGCACGGTGGTCCATCGGCCCACAAACAGCAGGGCGACGAGCCCTGCGAGCGCGGCGGTGAGCCGCCGACCGCGACGAGACATGCTACCGCTTACCGCTTACGCTTTTCTGACTTTCCAGAAACCCCTCTACCTCGGCTCGGTAGGCGTCGCGAGACTCTGCGTCCGTGGCTTCGAAGCGCATGACAAGCACCGGCTGCGTATTTGACGCCCGCAGCAGACCCCATCCCTTGGGAAACGTGATTCGCACGCCGTCGATGGTATTCACCGGGTAGCGAGATTCGAAATAGGCGGCGGCCCGCTCGACCAGGCCAAACTTTTCCTCCTCGGCGCATTCCACCCGGATCTCGGGAGTGGCGAAGGTGCGGGGTAGGTCCGCCAGATGGGTGGCCAGTCCAAAGGGCCGCCGACTCACGATCTCCAGCAGCCGCGCCGCTCCGAATAGCGCATCGTCGAAGCCGAGGTAGTCGCCGCCGAAGAACATGTGCCCGCTCATCTCACCGGCCAGCGGCGCCTTGAGCTCCTTCATCTTGGCCTTGATGAGCGAGTGGCCGGTCTTCCACATCACCGGCTTGGCGCCGGCGGCCGCGAGGGCCGCGGGCAGCACCTCCGAGCACTTTACGTCGAAGATCACCGGCGTGCCGGTACCAAATCGTTCCACCGCGTCGCGGCCGAAGATGACGAGTAGCTGGTCGCCGTAGATGATCTCGCCGGTCTCGTCCACCGCACCGATCCGGTCCGCATCGCCATCGAACGCGATGCCGAGCTCGGCACCGGTTCGGCGCACCGCTGCCTGGAGGTCCCGCAGGTTTTCAGGCACGGTGGGATCAGGATGGTGATTGGGGAAGCTTCCATCCGATTCGCAGA
The DNA here is from genome assembly GCA_036559785.1 of Gemmatimonadales bacterium. GTDB lineage: Bacteria > Gemmatimonadota > Gemmatimonadetes > Gemmatimonadales > GWC2-71-9 > CAVVWJ01. Next base: position 2,759 of record DATBSM010000011.1, on the reverse strand, counting down.
ACAGCGGCGTCACCTCGGCGCCCAGCCCCTGGAGGGTGGATACCGCGATCAGACTGCCGACGCCGTTGCCACAGTCCACCACGACCCGCACGGGCCTCTTCAGCTTATGCCGGCTGATAATGCCTTCACGATAGCGCTGAAGGACCGATCCGTCAGAGCTCTCCTTACCGGAGCCAGAGCGCCACCGCTCGGCCGTGATGATCTCCCAGAGGCCCAGGATGTCGTCTCCGTGAAAGGCATCACCGGCCAGCACCATCTTGAACCCATTGAACTCGGGTGGATTGTGCGAGCCGGTCACCTGGAGCCCGGCATCGGTGCGCAGAGCCGAGACCGCAAAATAGAGCGCCGGTGTGGGCAGCATCCCCGCGTCTATCGCCGTGCCTCCTGCCTCGGTGATTCCGCGCCGGACCCCTCGGGCGAGCGCATCGCCCGAAGGGCGGTTGTCCCGTCCGACCGCGACGACCGCCGGCCGGCCAAGGCGCTCGTGCGCGACGCTAGCGAATGCCCGGCCCAGAGCCCGGGCGAACTCCGGCGTCAGCTCACGGTCGACCAGCCCGCGGACATCGTACTGGCGAAAGATGGATTTGGGGACGTTCATGATTTCCTTAAGTGCATCTTTCTACTTTACTCCCGGCCGTTCATTCCGTCCCGGGCAACCGGAGGGCCGGTCTGGGTCAGGGTGGACGCGCTACGCCCCGCCAGATCGAGCACTCTGGCGGGCCATATCCCGAACAGCAGCACTGCGATCACCGAGACCGTGATGGCTCCGGCGGCGGCCGGCCAGAGCCGCACCGCCGTATGAGAGTCCTCACCGGCCGAGGGCTTCATATACATCGCCATGATGACCGGCAGGTAGTAACCCGCGGAGATAACGCTGGTGACCACCAGCACCACGGCCAGAGCCACCTGGCGCTCGGCGACGACGGCCATCAGGATATTCCACTTGCCGATGAAGCCGAATGTACCGGGAAAGCCTAACAGCGAAAGCATGCAGACACACAACCCCAGTGCTATCCAGGGACGCCGACCCGCCAGCCCGGCGATATCATCGTAGGTCACGTCCCGCTCCCCACCACGGCCCAGCGCCGCCAGGAAACCAAAACTGGCGAGAGTCGTGAGGACGTAGGCCGCGAGATACAGCAGCACCGCCCCGGCCGCCATCCGGGTACCCGGCCACACGGCCGCCAGGAGATAACCCGCGTGGGCGATGGAGCTGTACGCCAGCATCCGCTTGAGGGTCCGCTGTGACAGGGCGATCAGGTTGCCCACCACCATTGACGCAACCGCCAACCAGAAGATGACCGGTCGCCAAATCTCGGTGGCCGAGGGGAACGCCTCAACCAGAACGCGCACCAGGGCGACAAATCCCGCCACCTTCACCCCGGTGGCCATGAAGCCTGTAACCGGAGTCGGCGACCCGTCGTATACATCGGGAGCCCACATGTGAAACGGCACCGCCGCCACCTTGAAGCCAAGGCCAATGAGCAGTAGGCCAAGGCCGAGTGCGGCCATCAACGAGAGCTCTCCACCAGCGAGCTGGGCACCGATCAACGACAGATTGGTGGTGCCGGTCGCACCATAGACCAGCGCGATGCCATAGAGGAGGAATCCAGAGGCGAACGCCCCGATCAGGAAGTACTTCAGCGCCGCTTCGGCCGACGAGGGATTGGCTCGGTCATAGCCCGCGAGCACATACACCGCCACCGACATGACTTCGAGTCCGAGGAACAGGACAATGAGGTCCTCGGCTCCGCTCAGGAACATCATGCCGGAGGTCGCCAGCAGGATCAGCGGGTAGTACTCCGGGGCCAGCAACCGCTCCCGCTCCAGATAGCCAAGCGAGAGCAGGATGGTGGCCCCTGCAGAGAGAAGGACCAGCGCCAGTGCCGCGTAACGGAAGGGGTCCAGCGCGATCATCTGGGCCAGGCCTACGGGCCCGGCATCGTTAACCCAGAGCCATCCCAGACCCGCGGCGCTCAACACCACACCGGCAAAGCTGAGCCATCCGGCCAGTCGGCTGTCGGCCGGCGTTCCGTGGCGCCAGCTGGCGACCAGCAGCACGACCAGGGACCAGCCGGTCAGCAATATCTCGGGAAGGAGCCCGAGGGCTGCTCCCTCCGGTGTGCTCATGTCGATCTGATTCATGGCCTGGTCTCCCCGAGCACCGGGGTGGCGCCGAGCCGGGCGGTAGTCGAGGCAGCGTGCGGCTGCACCGCCTCCACATAGCGCCGAGTGGCCAGTTCCATCCGCCGGAGCACTGGTCCCGGATAGAGCCCCAGCCAGACGATGCCGACGATGAGCGGCAGCAGCACGGCGAGCTCTCGGTGGGAGAGATCCTTGAGCCCTTCGTTCTCCGGGTTATCGAGCCGGTTGAAGATCATGCGCTGAAGGGCCCACAGCATGTAGGCCGCGGCGAAGATGACCCCGGTCGTGGCGATTCCTGTGGCCCAGGGGTACGCCCCGAAACTTCCCAGCAGGACCAGGAACTCTCCCACGAACCCGTTGAGCCCGGGCAGACCGATGGACGAAAGGGCGACCACCGTCAGCACCAGGCTGAAGATGGGAACGACCCGGGCGATCCCGCCGTAGGCATCGATCAGACGGGTGTGCCGCCGCTCGTAGATCATGCCGATCAGAAGGAAGAGAGCGCCTGTTGAGATCCCGTGGCTGATCATCACCATCAGAGCACCCTGCACGCTGATGACGGTGGCTCCCCAGATACCCAGCATGACAAACCCCAGGTGGCTGACCGAAGAGTA
>DATBSM010000010.1:0-32227 GCA_036559785.1 Gemmatimonadales bacterium | reverse complement strand
ACCAGGGAAAGCGGTCCCCGGCCCGGGGGGCACTGCTACGGAGGCCGGGCAGTGTCTCCGAGAGAGGGCTATCGGGGTAGCTAATCCCGGTTTGCGAGATGGTAAGAAACGCCAGCTTTTTAACCCTTTCCAGAGTCATGGCCAGGGCCAGAACCTTTGCAAGAACCCGGGTCCGGAAAAATCCGGCCAGACCGGTATCGGAGACGACCAGGGAAAACGCCCGGTCGGTCGTACTCAGTAGCCTCTGCGCGACCGGAATGCGTTCAGCTTCGTACGAATCGAGCAATTCTGCTCCGGCTGCGCCTGACGCTACGAGAGCCAGCTTCCAGCCCAGGTTATACGCGTCCTGCAAACCGGTGTTCATGCCCTGGGCGCCTACCGGGCTGTGTATGTGAGCCGCATCTCCCAACAGAAAGCACCGGCGGTTTCGGAACCGGTTCGCACGGCGGTGATGGATGCGGTAGGTAGAGAACCAGCTGCAGCTTCGAAAACTCAGCCCCGACCCCGCTTCCTTGCGGATAGAGGGGATCACCTCGTCCAGAGTCAGGTCATCTCTCCCGCGGAGGTCAGCCGGGACCATTCCCACCACCCGCCAGTGATCGGTCCCCCGCATCGGGAAAAACAGATGGAACCCTTTGCGCCACAGGTACACGTTGAGCTCATCCGGTACCATCGGCCCAGTCATCTCGGTATCGGCCACGAAGAACACGTCCTCGTAGGGCGCGCCCTCAAAGGGGATGCCGTTCAGCTCGCGTACCGCACTGCGCGCGCCATCGCATCCGGCAACCCACAGCGCTGTGACCTCCCGGATTGAACCGTCGGGTTGCTTCAGACGGGTGATGACTCGGTCCGCCTCCTGGGTCAGACCGACAAGTTCCGTGTTCCACTCAATCGCCATGCCCTGATCTTGAAGGGCCTGTGCCAGCAGTCGTTCGTTGTCGTCCTGGCCCAGAATCAGGAGGAAGGGATAGGGACTCAGATCGCGCCCGATGTCACCGAGGGGAACCCTCGCCGCTCGCCGCCCATGCGCCCACATGTTCGCGCCGGTCGCGCGCTTGCCGAGCTCAAGGGCGCGGTCGACGATGCCGAGGTGGGAGTAGATCTCGAGAGTGCGGGCCTGCACCCCCAGCGCCCTGGTCTGGATTGCCGGACCAGCGTGCCGGTCTATGATGCGCGCCGAAATCCCGCGCCGTGCGAGTTGATTGGCGAGCATCAGCCCGGTCGGCCCTGCTCCGACAATCAGGACATCGGTATCCATATGGATCTATCCTATCCCTGTGCTGCACCGCGTCAAATACCAGCGCCGCCGTCCCAGAGACCACCACTCAAGGTCTGGAGGGAGTCTCGCGACCGGTATACATTTCCTGGGTCTTACTTTCGGCACTCCAAGGAGATACGATGTCCGGCGGGATCGACCTGGCGCGCCTGCGTGACCCTCTGCTGCGCCCTGTTGCCGAAAAGGTGAACCAGGGCGCCCGGCTCGATGCCGGGGACGCCCTGCTCCTCTATGCAACGTCGGATCTGCTAGGCCTGGGCACCATGGCCGATTACGCCAACCGGGTTCGGAACGGCGACCGGGTCTTCTTCTCGGCCAACCAGCACATCAATCCCACCAACGTCTGTATTCTCCGTAACACCTGCACCTTCTGCTCCTTCGCGCGGATGCCGAAGGAAGACGGGGCATATACCCGGTCATTGGACGAGGTGTTCCACGAGGCGGCGCAGGCCACCGGAATGCCCACCCGGGAATTCCATATCGTCGGAGGGCTGCACCCAAAACTCCGGCTGAGCTATTACACCGACATGATCCGGGGGCTGAAGGAGAGGCACCCCGAGGTCCATATCAAGGCGCTTACCGCGGTCGAGATTGCCCACCTGGCGCGGATCGAGAAGATCTCCGAGCGGGAAGTGCTCCTGGCCATGAAGGAGGCAGGCCTCACCAGCCTGCCCGGCGGTGGAGCCGAGGTGTTCAGCACGGCGGTGCGGGCGACGATTGCGGAGCGGAAGCTCACCGGCGAGGAGTGGCTTCGGGTGCATCGGGTGGCACACGAGCTGGGGATTCCCACCAACTGTACCATGCTCTACGGACATGTCGAGACGGCCCAGGATCGGATCGAGCATCTCAGCATGTTGCGGACGCTGCAGGACGATACCGGGGGGTTCCTGACGTATATCCCACTGGCCTACCATCCCGATCACAACGAGCTGGGAGAGGAGATGGGCCGGGTGGGCACCGCCACAACGGGCTACGAGGACCTGAAGAATATCGCCGTGGGGCGGCTGTTCCTCGACAATATCCCGCACATCAAGACCCACTGGCCCATGGTCACCCCATTCCTGTCCCAGATCGCGCTCAGCTTCGGCTGCGACGACGTCGAAGGTACGGTGGTCTACGAGCGGATCTATCACGAGGCGGGCGCGCACACCGACATGGGTCTGCCGTACATGGACCTGGTTCGGCTGATTCGCGGGGCAGGGAAGGTGCCAGTCGAGCGTGACAGTCTGTACCAGACCGTGCGGGATAGCTTCGATGACCCACCTCCGGGAGGGCCGGACGTCCGGCACTCTACTCCCCGGGAAGGCCTCTCATTACCAGTGGTTCATGCGGCATGAGACTCGGGCGGATTCCCTGGATCAACTGCTACCCGGTTTACGGCGCCATCGATCGGGGGCTGATCAGCATGCCTGCGGAGCTTGTCTCCGGCACCGCATCCGAGCTCAACGATCTGCTCGCGGCCGGGGCGCTGCAGGTGAGCGTGGTTTCAGCGGTGGAGTACGCCCGCAACGCCGCGGCGTACCATCTGCTGCCTGACCTCGCCATCACCTGCGATGGCGCGGTACACAGCGTGGCGCTCTTCTCCAAGCGACCTGTCGAAGACCTGTCCGGGTGCACCGTGCTGCTCACCGCATCCTCACGGACCTCGGTCCTGCTGCTCGAGCTGCTTTGCAACCACCGCTGGGGCATCACGCCGCGCTTCGCTACCGCTCGGGCCGAAGCACCTGATCTGAAAACGCTCGCAGGACTGCCGCACGAGGCGGTTCTTGTCATCGGGGACGCCGCCCTCCACTTATCGGGGCAAGCCACCTACCCGGTGAGGCTGGATCTAGGCGCCGAGTGGAAAGCCTGGACCGGCCTGCCGTTCGTGTTCGCGGTCTGGGCCGCTCGCCGGGAGGTCCCGGCGGCAGGAGTGCGACTGGTGCACCAGCAGCTGTTGGCCTCGCGCGCTTGGGGCTTGGCTCACCTGGACCTGCTGGCGGCGGCCGCCGCCGAGAACACAGGGGTGGCCGAGACCGTCTGCCGGGCTTACCTGGGCGATCTAGACTATGCGCTGTCTTACCGACATCTGGCTGGGTTGACCGATTTCTTCCGGCGACTGGCGCAGGAAGGAATGGTGCCCGATGGGTCGCTCTCATTCATTTCGGCTGCGTAAGGAACCATTATTGTGAGTGTTGTGGACCGGACCTCAAGTGAATTCTCGGCGTATCTGAAGCTCTACGAGCGCGCCAGCCTCTTGGAGCTAGGCCAGCTGGCTGACGCCGAGCGGTGGCGGCTGCACCCGGAGAATGTGGTCACCTATATCATCGATCGAAACATCAACTACACCAACGTCTGCGTGGCCGATTGCAAGTTCTGCGCGTTCTATCGCCGGCCAAAGCACCGGGAAGGATACGTGCTGAGCTTCGAGCAGATCGGCGCCAAGATCGATGAGTGCAAGGCCATCGGTGGGGTGCAGATTCTGCTGCAGGGCGGGCACAACCCCTACATCCCGTTCGAGTGGTATCTCGAGCTGATGCGCTATATCAAGCAGCATCACCCGATTCACATCCATGGCTTCTCCCCCTCCGAGGTGGTGTTCTTCGGTGAACGTTTCGGCCTGCCGGTGGCCGACGTGGTGCGCGAGCTCCGAGCAGCCGGGCTCGACAGCATCCCCGGAGGTGGTGGAGAGATTCTGGTGGACTCGGTGCGAGAGCGGGTCGCCAAGAAGAAGGCGCAGACTGAGGAGTGGCTGGGCGTACAGGAGGAGGCGCACCGGCAGGGAATGAAAACCTCGGTCACCATGATGTACGGCCTGGGGGAGAGCAACGCCGACCGGATCGAGCACCTGCTGCGGGTCCGCGAGCTGCAGGCCCGAACCGGCGGCTTCACCGCCTTCATCTGCTGGCCGCTCCAGCCGGAGGGTACCGAAATGTCTGCCCAGCCCAAGACCGACGCGGTGGCATACCTCCGGACCCTCGCTATGGGGCGGATCATCTGTGACAACGTTCCCAACCTGCAATCCTCGTGGGTGACCATGGGACTCAAGGTGGGGCAGGTTGCCCTCCGCTTCGGGGCCAATGATTTCGGCAGCCTGATGATGGAGGAGAACGTCGTCTCCTCGGCGGGCACCACCCACCGGGCGACCATCGAAGAGATGGAGCGCTCCATCCTGGACGCCGGCTATGAGGTGCGGCGTCGCCGGCAGGATTACTCGATCATCGACCAGCCGGCCACCGTGGCCGCATGACCCGGGTCGGCATCGGCTACGACTCGCATCGGTTCGTTGAGGGCCGTCCGCTGATCCTTGGTGGGGTCACGATACCGCATCCGCGCGGCCTCGCCGGCCACTCCGATGCCGATGCCGTGACCCATGCGCTGATCGACGCCATTCTGGGGGCCGCCGCTGCCGGTGACATCGGGCAGCTGTTTCCGGACACCGACCCCCAGTGGAAGGACGCCGACTCGATGGAGCTGCTGCGAAGCGCGCACGACCTGGTACGGGGGCGAGGCTACGCGCTGGCGCAAGCAGACCTGACCATCATTTCCGAGCAGCCGAAGCTGGGTCCCCACCTCGGCACCATGGCCGCCGCCCTGACTGCCCGGCTGGGAGCCCGCCCGGGCTCTGTGAGTCTCAAAGCCAAAACGAACGAAGGAATGGGATTCATCGGCCGGGGAGAGGGCATCGCGGTCATCGCGGTTGCCACCCTGGAGGCGCGCTGATCGAATCGCTGCTGGCGTGGCTATCGCAAATGCCGCCCGCCGCCGTCTACGCCGTCCTCGCACTGCTCGCCGCGGTGGAGAACGTCATTCCGCCAGTCCCGTCTGACGCTGCGGTTGGGCTGGGTGCGTTCCTGACCAACCGGGGCCTCACCACCCCACTAGGTGTGTTTGCCGTCACCTGGACAGCCAACCTGGCCGGGGCTGCCGCGGTCTACTTCACCGCGCGGCGCTATGGCCGGCGGCTCTTTAGAACCAAGCTTGGACGCCGGCTGCTCACCCCCCGGTCGCTCGCGGTGATCGAGCGGGAATATCTCCGTTTCGGTGTGGCCGGCATCTTCTTCAGCCGATTTCTTCCCGGCTTCCGCGCGGTGGTGCCCCCATTTGCCGGCCTGGTGCGGCTCAGCCCGGTGCGGACGTTGGTGCCGATGGCGCTGGCCTCAGCGATCTGGTATGGCGGCATCACCATCCTCGGCACTGTGATCGGCTCCGAATGGGAGCGAATCAACCGGATCATCACCGGCGTGAATCGCACCCTGGGTATCGTGGCTGTGGTGATCATTGGCGGCGGACTGGTGTGGTACCTGCTGCGTCGGAGGCGGCGGCAACGGGAACGGGTGTGGCACGCCACTGAGGAGGCGCTGGACCCCACGGGCCCGTCGTTCCTGGCGGGATCGGACATCATGGAAGGGACCGCTCGCGAGGCGGCGGCACTGCTGGTCCTCGAGCTGGCATACGCCGACCAGGCCCTCACCCCCGCGGACCGGGAGCTCGTCGCGTCCCACCTTCGCGACCGTTGGGGCCTGGCATCCTCGGAGCGGCCACCCGCACCTGAGGCCGAGCACGAGCGCCAGACCAGATTCGTGGAATACGCCCGCCGTCTGGGTCAGCGGTTCGGACAGAGGGAGCGCCTCGCCCTGGTTGAGCGCATGTGGCACGTCGCCTTCAGTGACGGAACGATTGGCCTCCACGAGCAGCGCCTCATGCTGCTGGCGAGAGAGCTGCTGGGCATCGACCCGGAGGATCTGGTCGAGGTGCGCGGGCGGCTTCAGACGCCGAGCCCACCGTGACCGTGCGGCAGCTTCGGCCGCAGATCGATCGGGACTTCTGGCTCGAAGGCTTTCGCGACTTCCTGGCGCTCGAGGCGGGCAACAGCGCCAACACCGTCGAAGCGTACATGCGGGATCTCCGGCGACTGGGGGAATTCGCCATCTCCCGTGGGGTACGCGACCCGAAACGCCTGACTCGTCCCCTCCTGCGCGATTTCGTCTACCTGCTGAAGGACTTGGGTCTCGGCCCGGCCTCCATTCGCCGTGCGGTCTCGGCCATCCGCACCTATTTCGGCTTTCTGCTCGGAGAGGGCCGGGTTTTGGAGGACCCCAGCGACAGACTGGAGAGCCCGCGTCGTGGGCGGGTGCTCCCTGACACCCTGAGCGTGCGGGAAGTCGAGGCGCTGCTCGCCGCGCCGAACCTGGAGCAGCCGCTAGCGTGGCGGGACCGCGCGCTGCTGGAGCTGGCGTATGGGGCCGGGCTACGAGTCTCGGAGCTTTGCGGTCTGGGCCTGACCGATCTACTCCTGGCGGAAAACCTGGTCCGCATTTTCGGGAAAGGCGGCAAGGAACGGTTGGTGCCCATCGGCCGGAGTCTCATCGGCGCGGTCTCGGTCTACCTGCACCAGATGCGCCCGGTCCTCGACAAGGGCAAGAGCAAGAACCGGGTGTTACTCAACGCGCGAGGGGAGCCGCTCTCGCGGGTCGGGGCGTGGGGTGTTGTTCGCCGTGCAACCCAGCGCGCCGGGATTACGAAGCGGGTTACCCCGCACACCCTGCGGCACAGCTTTGCAACGCATTTGCTCGAAGGCGGAGCTGACCTCAGGGCGGTGCAGGAGATGCTGGGGCACGCGGACCTCTCCACGACCCAGATTTACACCCACGTCGACCGGGAGTACCTCCGCTCGGAACACAAGAAATTCCATCCTCGCGGGTGATCCCTCAAGGAGTCTATTTGCCTGTGACCCGCCTCCGTTCCCCCGGGGTTGTTGCTCCACAGGCGTGAGCTAGGTCACCTCTGAAATTGCCCTCTATGAGTATGCTATTTCGTACTCCAACGGCTTACTCACGGATGACCCAGGAGGAACGGACATGAGGCAGATGACATGCGCCGCTGCGGCGGTGCTGATGGCAACTACCTTCGCTTGCAGCCCCCGCGACCGTCACGAGACGGCAAGCAGCGTCGATTCAGTCTCCGAGGACATCCGCGACGCGAGCCGGGAGGGAGCAGCGGAGGTCCGGGAAGAGGCCCGTGAGGTCCGGGACTACACCTTTGCCGAGCGGAACGACTTCCGGCGCGACGTCGACCTGCAGCTGAAGAAGCTCGACGAGCAGATCGCCGGAATCGAGGCCGGCACCAAGCGTGGAGTGGATCATGCCCGGGACAGCGCCGTAGTAAACGTGCGTGCGGCGCGGAAAGCCGTGGCTCGTGATATCAATCGCCTGAATGCAGCCACCGACCGCACTTGGGACGAAACCAAGGGAAAGGTCCACGAGTCACTGTCCGCACTCGACCGCGAAGTCAAGCGGTTACTGCCTGACGCGCGTCCGATGGGCGGTACCGGCCCGAGCTGATTGAAGGCCATTGGCTATTCGCTATTGGCTGCTCCGATAACAGAAGAAACCCTCCAGATGACTTGGGGGGTTTCTTATTTGTTGGATAGCCAATAGCCAATAGCCAACAACCACTAACCTCCTTCCTAACCGATTCCTGCTGCCGCGGGATCAGTGCGTTCGAACACGCCGCCGAGCCAGTCGACGAGCAGGGCGGCCTCGAAGCCGATGATGCCGAGCACCAGTATCGTGGCAGGAATGGCCGCCCAGCCGCTGACAACACCGTGCAGCAGCAGAAACGCGCCGCCGCCGATGGCCACCGGCAGCAACAGGGTGAGGGCAAGCATCGCGACGAACACCAGCATCATCAGCATGGTCTGTCCCAACGCTTCCACACCGGCCGGCCGCCCCGATCCGAGCCGGACCCAGGCTGGGTAGAGCAGGGCCGCACCGTTCTGGATGATCATCCCAAGGAGGTTGATGCCGGGTAGCAGCGCGAACGCCGCGACCAGGAGCAGGGTGCGGTACTCCAGCGGGGGCTCCATCGATTGGTTGCCAAGGAACGCGAGGTAGCCGATCACCAACAGTGAGAGCTGGATGACAGTCAATACCAGGGCCGACGCGCCGACCTCGGCGATTACCACCGACCCCCCACGTAGCGGGTAGCTTCGGAGCATATCGAGCTTCAACAAATCGCCCCGGAGGTCGTTCCGCACCCACTGCGGCCCGATGACCGTCATGGCACCGGCCCAGGTAACGGCGAACCATCCGGCGATTTCCGCCAGCGTGCTTTCCGGCTCGAACGACAGGGCCGTCACCATTACCGCTCCAGCCGCGAGGGCGAGGCCCACATTCCGCAGCCGCTGTGTCCGGGTCACCGCCACCAGGTTCTTCCAGAGAATAGCTCCAGCAGGCCAGCCCTGGGGTGCCAGTCGAAATAAGGGAGCTGAGACTCTCCCACCTGCCCGCCGCGCTGGGCGACCCGCCCGCCGTTCGGAGAGGGCCTGGGCACGCTGCAGTGACACCGCGGCCGCTGCCTCCTCGAAGGCGGTATCGGACCGCACCACCCAGATGTAGTGAAGCACCAGCAGAAGCAGCGCGGGCCACAGGGCCTGGAGCCAGGCCGAAACACTATGTGCGGTGAGCGGCCGGATCATCACCCGGAAGGGATAGGTCAGGGCAGTGGGGAGTGGCTGTGCTGCGGCCTCCCCCAGAGCCGACAGGAACCCGAGCGGCGTTCGGGCGTCGCTGTCCGCGAACCGCGGCAGCGCCTCTCCAATGCTCCAGGTCAGCGCCACCAGCACGACGCCCAGTACCACGAGCGACACCACCCGATGTCGTGCTCCCAACCGGCCGTGCTCGGCCAGGCTGGTCCGAACGAACGACGCGCCCAGCCGATGGAATGAGAGTGTGGTGAGCAGCACCCAGATCGAGATCACCCGGAGCCAGGGCGATACCCCGAAGCGCTCGCGTGAGAGGATGAGGGTCCAGAGGAGAGCGTTGAAGAGTATGAGCAGCTGGGTCCGTAGGAGCTTGAACTGGATCAGGCCGCGGCGGGAAACCGGTCCCGAGAACAGAAAGGTGACCTCGGCGGGACTAAAGGCGAGCACCCGCCGCTCCACGCCAAAGATCCAGCCCCACGCCACCGCGCCGAGCAAGGCGAGGGCCCCGACTAGCTCGAGCCAGCGGGGATCGGCCAGGTCCGCGGCGGGCGTCGGCCGCTGGGCAATGACGACAAACCAGAGGTAGGCCACCCCCAGCAGAAGCGCCGCTACGTATCTCGGGCTCCGCAGGTGGCGTGCCTGACGGGCGATTCGATTGTATCCCGAGCGCCACGCGAGGTAGCCGAACATGCGGATCACAGTTCGGCGCCCTCGTCCTGCCCGATCAGGTCGAGAAACACATCTTCCAGACTTCGGGTCCCCAGATCCGGACGGCGGGCGATGATCTCGGCGGTGGTGCCGAATGCCACGACCCGCCCGCGCTGCAGGACGAGAAGCCGGGTGCAGATTTCCTCGACCAGGTGGAGCAGGTGGGAGCTCAACATGATGGCCGCCCCGGCCGCCGCCCGCCGCATGATTGTCGCCTTCATGCGGCGGATGCCGACTGGGTCCAGACCGGTGAGCGGCTCGTCCAGCAGGAGGGCCTGAGGCTCGTGGAGCAGGCCGCAGGCGATAGCCAGCTTTTGCTTCATCCCCCGGGACAGCTCACCCGGAAGGGAGCCCCGCTTTTCGGTGAGATCCATCTCCTCGAGTACCCCTGGAATCCGTTGATCGACGTCGGTCACGCCATAGAGCCGGCCAACGAATCGCAGGTGCTCTTCGACCGTGAGGTACTCGAAGAGATGAGGCTCGTCAGGAATGAAGGCCAGCGCGGCCTTGGCACGAACCGGATCCTGAGCCAGGTCGTGGCCCGCAATTCGGATCCTTCCGGCGCTGGGAATGATGATTCCGGCTATGCTTCGGATGGTGGTAGTCTTGCCCGCGCCATTCGGGCCGACCAGCCCAAGGACCTCTCCGGGGCCAACTCGGAAGGAGAGCCCCTGGACGGCAGGGAAGTCACCATACAGCTTCTGCAGTCCCTCGACTTCGATCACGGGCATCCCCGGTTGCGCTGAAACTTTCCGGATTGCGAGGTCGTCACGTAGGGCGAAACATATCACCCGCACTACCGGAGGGCGGAGTCTATGCGAAACTACTGGATGCGGATCGCCCTGGGCGCGGCGGCCATCTTCATCGTGGGTATGGTCGGACTCAGTCTGGTGCGTCGAGGCCTCGGGACCGTGCACGGCGTGGTCCACGGCAGCGGTCCCATCAGCATCCCCCTCGCCTTCATTCCGTTCAAGCTCAACGGAGACAAACTGGGCACGCTCCAGCGGGTAACCTTGCAGCGGGAGGCGCCGAATCGGGTGACCAGTGTCGAGCTGGAGGTAAAGCTCAGCGATGCCCTCCTGGCTCGAGGACTCGAGGGCTGCCGACTGGCCGCCAACATCGAGAGCGACACCACCGGCAGTTCCGGGGTCAACCTCCACGGCGGTCCGTTTAAGGATGGAAGCTTCTGGTGCGCCACGGATGACTCCACGAGTGAGGGATTGGTCGAGTACGGTCACGCAGTCTTCCATCCGGGCGATGTAAAAGTCCCGCTCCTGCTTTCGGAAGGGCTGGTCGACGACCTCCAGGATCTGGACCTCGATGACGACTCGACGCCGCCCGTGGACCAGGCCCAGCTGGATTCGGTCGTCGCCGCCGCCGAGCGCATCGGCGATTCAGTCAAGGCGGCGGTGCACGCTCGCATGGGCGACTCGCTTCGGGCCGAAGGACGGCGCCGCGGCGATTCCGCCCGGAGCGTTGTCGGGCGGATGGCAGACTCCGGGCACGGCCGGTAAGTTCGAGTGATGCTCCTGGTCCTCGACAATTACGACAGCTTCACCTACAACCTCGTTCAATACGCCGGTGAGCTGGGCGTCGATCCCGTGGTCTACCGCAATGACGCGCTGACCGCGGATGAGGCTCTCGCGTTGAAGCCCGAGGCCATCGTCATCTCTCCCGGGCCAGGTACCCCGCGTGAGGCCGGCATCTCCGTGCCCCTCGTCCGGGCCGCCGCGGGGGTAGTCCCCATCCTCGGTGTCTGCCTCGGGCACCAGGCGATCGGTGAGGCATTCGGTGGCCGTGTAGTGCGGGCCGACCGGCTCATGCACGGGAAGACCACGATGGTTGCCCACAACGGGCACCTCCTCTTCGACGACATCCCTTCGCCGGTGGAGGTGATGCGGTACCACTCGCTCGTGGTTTCGCCCGATCAACTACCCGCTGAGCTCGAGATCGTGGCCTGGTCGAGCGACCGCGAGCCACAGCAGGAGATCATGGCTCTCTGTCACCGGACCCTGCCGGCCTATGGAGTCCAATTTCATCCGGAGTCGGTCGCCACTCTGCACGGCAAGCGCCTGCTCGCCAACTTTCTTTCCCTGGCCGGGATCAGCATCTCAGCCGCCCCGCCGCTGACTGTCTAACTCTTTGACGTACAATCTTCTAGCCCCCCGCCCCTGAGCTCGCACCGAGACGGCACAACTTTTGACTCGGGACCCCCTCTTTATTAGCTTCCGTGATGCGCGTCCTGGGCGTGATTCCGGCTCGTCTCGGCTCCACCCGCCTCCCCAACAAACCGCTTCAGCCTCTGGCAGGTGAGCCGCTGATCACCCGGGTCATTGAGCGTGTGTTGGAGCACGGTCTAATCGATCAGCTGGTGGTTGCGACCGATTCACCCCGCGTAGTGCAGGTTGTCGAGCGCTCTGGTGTTCGGGCGGTTCTAACCGATGGCGGGCATCAGACCGGCACCGACCGGGTTGCCGAGGTTGCCAACCGCTCCGAATTTGCCGCGTTCGATACCATCGTGAACATTCAGGGTGACGAGCCGTTCATGACGCGCGAGGCCCTCGCTGGGTCGCTGGGGCGGGTGGAGCGGGGTGACGAAATCGGCACGGCCGCCGCGCCGCTGGATCTGGCCCTGGCGGGCGACCCCAGCAGGGTAAAGGTGGTGACCGATGTGCGAGGCCGGGCTTTGTATTTTTCCCGGGCCGTGATCCCCCACCGGCGGGAGCCGGATGATCCCAGCGATGGCTTGTACTGGCAGCACCTGGGTATCTACGCGTTCACCCGGGCAGCGCTGGCGCGCTGGGTCACCCTGCCGCCGTGCGCAGCCGAGCAGGCCGAGCGCCTGGAGCAGCTCCGGGCGCTACACAACGGCATGACGATCGGTGTGGCGCGGCTTCAGGAGCCGGCGCTGCCTGGGGTAGATACGGCCGAGGATCTCCGACGGGCGGAAGCCCACTGGCACACTTTTCAAGGACAGGTCTAATGACCACGGGTCCGAACGCGACCAAGTACATTTTCGTCACCGGCGGCGTTGTGTCCTCTCTGGGGAAGGGCATCGCCGCCGCTTCGCTTGGCCGACTACTCGTCGAGCGCGGACTGAGTGTGACGATGCAGAAATTCGATCCGTACATCAACGTCGATCCCGGGACGATGTCGCCGTTTCAGCACGGCGAAGTGTTCGTCACCGACGACGGGGCGGAAACCGATCTGGACCTGGGGCACTACGAGCGCTTCATCGATCGGTCGCTCTCCCGGCAGAACAACACCACCACCGGCCGGATCTACCAGACCGTGATCAACAAGGAGCGCCGGGGTGAATATCTCGGCTCCACCGTCCAGGTGATCCCTCACATCACCGACGAGATCAAGAACGCTATCCGGCGGCCAGCGCCGGGGCACGACATCGTCATCACGGAAATCGGGGGAACAGTTGGCGACATCGAATCGCTGCCGTTCCTCGAGGCCATCCGCCAGTTCCGGCAGGAAGTCGGACGCGACAACGCGCTCTTCATCCATCTCACATTGGTGCCGTACATCGCGGCCGCGGGCGAGCTCAAGACCAAGCCAACCCAGCACTCCGTGCGCGATCTCATGCAGATCGGAATTCAGCCCGATATCCTGATCTGCCGGAGCGAACAGCCCCTGATGCCCGAGATCAAGCGCAAGATCGCGCTGTTCTGCAACGTGGATTTCGGCTGCGTCATCGAGAGTCCGGACGTGAAGTCGATCTACGAGATCCCGGTGCGGTTCTTCGATCAGGGACTGGATCGGGAGGTCTGCCAGCGCCTTCGGTTGGAGACCAAGGAGCCCGACCTCCAGCCCTGGAAGATCATGACCGAGCGGATCCTGCATCCGACCCACCGGGTGCGCATCGCCGTGGTCGGCAAGTACACCGACCTGCACGATGCCTACAAGTCGGTGCAGGAGGCCCTCATTCACGGCGGCATCCCGAGCGAGGCCAAGGTCGAGATCGAATGGCTCGCCAGTGATCAGTTTACCGACCAGGCGGCGGCCAAGCGTCTGCTCGGCGCCTGCGATGGCCTGCTGATCCCCGGCGGGTTCGGCGAGCGGGGTATTGGCGGGATGGTCGAGGCGGTGCGCTGGGCGCGGGAGAACGACCTCCCGTTCTTTGGCATCTGCCTCGGCTTGCAGGTGGCCATCATCGAGTTCGCCCGAAACGTCTGCCGCCTTCCCGACACCAACAGCACCGAGTTTGAGCCCAACTGCGAGACGCCGGTCATCTCCCTGCTGCAATCGCAACGCGAGGTCTCCGACATGGGCGGGACCATGCGGCTCGGGGCCTATACCGCCCGGCTCCGGCCCGGCTCCCGCGTGGCCCAGGCCTACGGCACCGGCGAGATCAGCGAGCGCCACCGCCATCGCTGGGAGGTCAGCAACGCCTACCGCGACGTACTCGCAGAATTCGGGCTTCGCCTGTCGGGCCAGTCTCCAGATGGAGGATTGGTCGAGGTGATCGAGCTGCCCGACCACGCCTGGTTCATCGGTTGTCAGTTCCATCCCGAGCTGAAGTCACGGCCCAATCGCCCGCACCCTCTCTTCGCGGGGTTCATCGCCGCCGCGATGCGTCGCCGTGCCGCCGCGCCCGCGCGCGCGGCAGCCGAGGAGCTGGCCGAGAGCTCGCGCTGATGGGTTGGTCCTTCGGGCGCACTCCGTTCCTTATCGCCGGGCCCTGTGTGATCGAGCCCGGCGACGTGCTGCCCAGGGTGGCTGAGGCGCTCGCACGGATCGAGCGCGATCTCGGCATTCCGGTATTGCTCAAGGCCAGCTTCGACAAGGCGAACCGATCGCGCCTGAACGCCAGCCGCGGGCCCGGACTGGACGATGGGCTCCACGCGCTCGAGCGGGCCAGAGCCTCCAGCGGCCTCCCCATCCTTACCGACATCCACGAGGCGCAGCAGGCTGCGGCGGTGGCTCAGGTTGCCGACGTCCTCCAGATCCCGGCGTTTCTCTGCCGCCAGACGGACCTGCTCATTGCCGCAGGCTGCACCGGGAAGCCGGTCAATATCAAGAAGGGTCAGTGGATGGCCGCCGAAGGCATGCGGGGGGCGGTCGAGAAGGTGAGGAGCGCCGGCTCGTCCGAGGTTGCGGTCACCGAGCGAGGAACGTTCTTCGGATACGGTGACCTCGTGGTGGACATGCGCAACTTCGTCCGACTCCGCCAGGCCACCGGCGCGCCGGTGATCTTCGACGCCACGCATGCGGTGCAGCAGCCGGGCCAGGGAGAAGGTGGAGCTAGCGGTGGGCAGCGCGAGTTTATCCCGCCGTTGCTTGCTGCCGCGGCCGCCGCGGGTGCCGATGGATTCTTCCTCGAGACCCATCCCGATCCCGAGCGTGCGCTGAGCGACGCCGCCACCCAGTGGCCGCTCGACCAGCTGGCCGATCTGGTCGGGCAGACGCTCGACATCTGGGGCAGGGCCCGGGTATGAAGACGCTCGGTGCCGCCGCCGCCCGGAAGGTCCGGCTGCTCGGGCTCGACGTGGATGGGGTCCTGACCGACAACGGTGTGTTCATCGGGCCGATCGCGGGCCAGCGAGTGGAGCTCAAGCGCTTCGACATCCAGGACGGGCTCGGGTTGATCCTCCTCCGAACCGCCGGACTACCGGTTGTCTGGCTCAGCGGTCGAAGCTCGGAGGCCACGGCGCTGCGTGCTGCCGAGCTCCGGGTTGAGGAGCTGCTCCAGGTTCCCGGTCCCCGGAAGGTCAGCGCATTTGCCGAGGTGCTCCAGCGCCGCGGCATCGCGTGGGAGGAGGCAGCCTTCGTCGGCGACGATCTCGCGGATCTTCCCGTGCTGCGGAAGGTTGGGCTGCCCATCGCCGTAGCCAATGCGGTGTCCGAGGTGAAGGAGGTGGCGGCCCACGTCACCAGCGCTGCCGGCGGCCATGGCGCGGTGCGGGAAGTGGTCGAGGCACTCCTCCGTGCCCGCGGTGAATGGACTGACACGTTGGCCCGCTATTTTTCGGAGCAGACCGCCGGTGCGGCTTGACGACTCGGCGTTGATCGGGGCGGGGCGACGGGTGCTCCAGCTGGAGGCCGCCGCCGTGGCGGAGAGCGGTCGCCGGCTGGGAGGTGAGTTCGCCCGCGCCGTTCGCCTCCTGGCCGAGGCCAAGGGCCGGGTCATCGTGTCGGGTGTGGGGAAGTCCGGCCTCATCGCGCGGAAGCTCGCATCGACGCTGACTTCGACCGGCACTCCGGCATCCTATCTCCACCCGGTCGACTCCCTGCATGGCGATCTTGGCATCGTGGGACCGGATGATGTGGCCATCGTGCTGAGCAAGAGCGGGGAGTCACAGGACCTGTTTGGCCTGGTGGGGTCGCTGCAGCGGCTCAACGTGCCGATCATCGCCATCACCGGGGATATGGACTCGCTGCTGGCCCGGGTGGCCGCAGTAGCGCTGGACGGCACTGTCGAGGAGGAGGCGTGTCCTCATGACCTCGCTCCGACGGCGAGCACCGCCGTGGCGCTGGCGCTGGGAGACGCCATAGCCGTGGCGCTGCTGGAAGAGAGGGGATTCACCCGGGAGCAGTTTGCGGAACGGCACCCTGGCGGGAGCCTCGGCCGGAAGCTTCTGCTCCGGGTCCAGGATGTGATGTTGCCGGTGGGCCGGGTCCTCCGGCCCGATGCCACCATGCGGGACGCCGTCGTCAGCCTGGCGCGTGACCGTGGCCTGGCGATGGTAGCGGAGAACGGGCACCTGTCCGGCGTGCTGACCACCGGGGATCTGACACGTCTAGCGGAGCGGGATCCGCGCTTTCTCGAGCGTCCGGTGTCCGAGGTCATGACCCGCTCGGCCAAGACTGCGGCGCCAGGCGACCTGGCGGCGGCCGCGGTGGGAGCCATGCAGCAATACAAGATTATCGTGCTTCCGGTGGTGGATGAGCAGGGTGCCATCGTAGGCGTGGTCCATCTGCACGATCTGATGCGGGCGGGGGCAGTATGAGGGCAGCGGGGCAGCAGGGCAGCATGGCGGCGACACCACGCCGAGGCACTTCGGTTCAACGGAGCGAACTGCCCCGCCGCCCACCCACCCGTAGACGGGTACCCGCCCCGCTATGGTTGGCCGCCCTTACCGTCCTTACCGCCCTTACCGCCTCCTGCGAGGACAGCGGCGTCCGACCGACGACGACAGTGCAGGCGACCGATAGCGCCGATCAGGTACTCGAGGGGTTCTCGCACTACGTGACCAACGAAGGGGTTCGACGCAGCCGGGTGGAAGCCGACACGGCGTTCTACTACGAGCCGACCCAGATCACCGAGCTGCACAAGGTCAAGGTGGTCTTCTTCGACGTGAAGGGAGCCGAGGGGTCCACTCTGACAGCCAAACGAGGGACCTATCGCTGGCAGGACGGGTCGATGGAGGCTACGGGGAATGTGGTGGTGGTGTCGCCCGACGGGCGCCGGCTCGAAACTGAATCGCTGCGCTACGACAACGCCACGAACCAGATCATGACCGACAAGCAATTCACCTTCGACAAGGGTGAGGAGCATCTGGAGGGCAACAGCTTCCGGTCCGATCCCGACTTCAAGAATGTGGTGACCGACCGACCGCGCGGCGTGTCGGGCGAAGGCCTGCTGATGCCGGGGCAGCAATGAAGCGGGGCAGCGGGGCCTTCTGGGCCGCCCTCGTGATTCTGGCCGCTTCCGCGGCTCCCCTCGCGGCCCAGAACGACAAGTGCGTCTTTCAGATCGACAACGTCGATCGCCAGGGGACGGTGAAGGAAACCTCTTCCGGTACCAACTACTTCGCCGGGGGCAACGTTCAGCTCAGGTGCCGCGGCCAACAGCTCACCATGCAGAGCGACAGCGTGGCCGCTTACGGTGGCAACGTGGTGCAGTTTATCGGCAATGTGAAGTACCGCGACTCCACCCTTACCATGGATGCCGACCACGGGACCTACTACCGCACCGGCGAGAAGTGGGAGGCGCGGGGCAGGGTGACCACCAAGAATCTCAAGACCGGCTCTACTCTGACCGGCCCTGCCCTCGACTACTTCCGCGTGGTCAAAGGAGTGCGCGACACGATGGAGATGTTCGCCACCGGCCGGCCCCGGATCCTGTACGCGACCACTCCAGCCGGCGGCAAAGCGGCCGAGCCTTACGTCATCGTAGCGGACCGGACGCGGCTCAGGGGCAGCGATCGGCTCTGGGCCGGCGGCAAGGTGACCATCGACCGGAGCGATTTCGCGGCCCGGGGTGACTCGCTCAGGTTGGACACTGGCAAGGGAAGCGACGGTACTCTCATTGGTGGCAACCCGGTAATGCGAGGCCTGGGACGGGACAGCTTCAACCTGACCGGCCGTCGTCTCGACCTGAAGCTGGACCAGAGGGAGCTGACGTATGTCGTGGCCAAAGGGGGCGGGCATGCGGTCAGCAAGGAGTGGGATCTGGTGGCTGACACCATAGGGCTCGACCTGAACAACCGGAAGCTTGATCAAACCCTGGCCTGGGGCGACTCGATCCGTCCCTATGCCAACTCGCCGGCCTACGCCATGCGGGCGGATTCGCTGGCGCTCGACACCCCGGCTCAGCAGCTCAAGGAGGTCCGGGGCTTCGGGTCGGCTTGGCTGGGTGGCACGATCGATTCCATCAGCAAGCAGCGGGACTGGATGCGGGGCGACACCGTCGTGGCCAATTTCGTCCAGCGGGATTCGGCCGGCACCCGCCGGGCGGCACTGAGCCGCATCGTGGCGCGGAAGGAGGCGCAGTCGTACCACGTGAGCCCCAGCCTGAAGTACCCGCAGCGCCCTTCGATCAACTACGCGCGGGGAAACGTCATCGTGATGACGATGAGTCAGGCGGCCAAGGGTGGGGTCGACCGCGTGGACGTGCGGGGCCAGGTCGACGGGATCCAATTGGAGGCCGGGGAGGCGCCGGTAGCGCCGGATTCCACCAAGCCGAAGCCTGCCACGCCGGCGACCGGACGGGTCAGACCATGACCGCACCTGAATGGGTTGCCGCGTTGGGCGATCGGGACCCATCGGTTCCGATTGGACTTGCCGCCATCGTCCGCGCCGCCGGCCCGACCGACAGCATCCCTTTCTCCGATCTGGTGCATAGCTATCGCGAGGCCTACCTGGCCTGCTACCAGCCCACGGGCGACGCGGATCAGGAAGTCTCCGGCGATGAGGTACGGCACCACCTCAACGATTCGGTGCTCCCCCGGCTCGCCACCGAAGGCTGGATCCTCGACACCGCCCCCGGCTATTGGCAGACTGTCAGACCCCGAGTAGCCTGGTGGGGGCCTGCGCCGGAGGAGCGCCAGACGGTCTACGACGCGTTGCTCGGGTCAGCCCGGCGCGCGGTGCAACGGGCCAAGTCCTTCATCCCTCAGCGGGTCAAGTCCAGCTTGCTGGAAGGGCTCGATCTGACCAAGAGCTTTAAAGGCCGCCGGGTGGTGGATGACGTCAGCGTTCGGGTGGAGCAGGGGGAGATCGTTGGATTGCTGGGCCCCAACGGCGCGGGAAAGACCACGACCTTCTACCTTATTACAGGCCTTATCCGGCCGGACGAAGGCCGCGTTCGCCTGGATGGGGTGGAACTCACCGACTCGCCCATGTACCTGCGGGCGCGTAACGGCATCGGCTATCTGGCGCAGGAGCCCTCGGTCTTCCGCAAGATGACCGTTGAGGAGAACATTCTAGCCATCCTGGAGACCCGGGGTCTCGGGCGCGACGAGCGGTACAGCCGGCTGGAGCGCATGCTGGATGAGCTGTCCATCAAGCACCTTCGCAAGGCCCGGGCGTACACCTTGAGCGGCGGAGAGCGGCGCCGCCTCGAGATCACCAGGGCGCTGGTGTCCGACCCGAAGTTCATGTTGCTGGACGAGCCGTTCGCCGGCGTAGATCCAATCGCCGTGCACGACATCCAGACCATCGTCGCCGGTCTCAGGCATCGCGGCATCGGCGTGTTGATCACGGATCACAATGTGGAGCAGACTCTCGACATCGTAGATCGGGCCTACATCATGTTCGAAGGAAAAGTGCAGGCCGCCGGCACTGTCCGAGACCTGGTCTATGACGACCGGGTTGCCCAGCTATACCTGGGGCCCACTCTGACCGCGCGGCTCCGCGCCCGCCTCGAGGCCGTGGCATGAGAACCGGCCTCTCCCAGCACACCAGCCTCCGGCAGGAACTCCGGGTCAATCCCCGGTTGTACCAGGCCATGGACATGCTGTACATGCCCATGATGGACCTGCAGCAGCACCTCAAGCAGGAGCTGCTGGCCAATCCCTTCCTCGAGCTCCTGGAGCCCGAGGAGGAGACGCCGGAGCAGGCCACCGCCGAAAAGGAGAAGGAGCAGAAGGAGAAGGCGGAAGAGGTTGACTGGGAGGAGATCCTGCTCAACGGCTTCGAGGTGGGAGGTACCCGGGAGCAGTACGAGCAGCTGGAATACACCGAGCCGGTCACGGTGGAATCGCGCGACCTGATCGACCATCTGCGGGAACAGCTCCAGATGCTCGTCCTGACGCCACGCCAGTTGCTGCTGGCCGAGGAGTTCCTGGGCAACATCAATGAAGAGGGCTACCTCGCCGCGTCGCTGGAGGAGATCCTCCACTCGGTGAACCTCCTGATGGCGGGCCACGTTCGGGCGGAACCCGCGGAGGACGAGGAAGCGGAAGATGAGGAGGCGGTAGGGCCTGATGCTACCGCCGCTGCATCGACCGCCTCGTCATCGACCGCCTCGTCTCCTGCCGCTTCCTCTCCGCCGTTCTACACGATGGCAGAAGCCGAGGAAATGCTCACCGTCATCCAACGGCTCGACCCATCCGGCATCGGGGCGCGGGATCTCCGGGAATGCCTGCTGATCCAGCTGATCGAGTTGGCCGATACCAGCTCTCTGACCTATCGTCTCGTCTCCGAAGCCTTTCCCGACCTCATCGCGCACCGCTGGAACGATCTGGCCAAGCGGTTCAGCGTCGAGCCGGTCGCCGTGCAGGCGGCTGCCGACCAGCTCTCCCGCCTCGATCCCAAGCCCGGCCTCAAGCACTCCAAGCAGAGCGACGGGTACATCATTCCCGACCTGATCGTGGATAAGATCGGCAACCGGTATCAGGTGTTCCTCAACGACACCGGCATGCCGCGACTGCGGCTGAGCCGTTCCTATCAGGAGATCGCACGCGACAAGAAAAAGATGACGCCCGAGAACCGCGAGTTCATCGCGTCGAAGATGAACAGCGCCAACTGGATGATTCAGGCCATCGAGCAGCGCCGCCAGACGATGTTGAAGGTGATGAACTTCATCGTGGACCGGCAGCGCGACTTCTTCGAGAAGGGCGTCGAATACCTCAAGCCACTGACCCTGCGGGAAGTGGCCGAGGTCATCAACATGCACGAGTCCACCGTGAGCCGGGTGACCAACGAAAAGTTCGTCCAGACCCCGCGTGGCGTGCTTCCGCTCAAGTTCTTCTTCTCCAGCGCGCTTTCCACCGCTTCGGGCGAGGACGCCAGCGCCCGCTCGATTCGGGCCAAGCTGGAGAAGATGGTGGGCGAGGAAAACAACGCCAAGCCGCTCACCGACCAGCAGATCGTTCACCTTTTCCAGGAGCAGGGAATTCAGATTGCCCGACGCACGGTCGCCAAGTACCGTGATCAGCTGGGCATCCTTCCGGCGCGCATGCGGAAGCGCGTATGACCGTTGCTCCGGTCGACACGCTTGATGTGAGCGTGCTCGTCCCGGCCAAGGACGAGGCACCGAACCTTCCCGAATTTGTCCAGCGTTGCGCCCAAGCCCTTAGCCCTTCCGGCTTCTCCTTCGAGGTCATTGTTGTCAACGACGGCTCCCGGGATGGGAGCGACCGGGTGCTGCGTGACCTGGAGAGGGAGTATCCGTTCCTGTCGGTGGTGACCCACCGCCGCCAGCGCGGCATCGCCGACAGCCTCCGGTCGGCCGGTGCTATCGCCAAGGGCGACGTGTTCGTCTTCTACCCCGCCGATCTCCAGTACCTGCCCGAAGACATTCCCGGGTTGGTGGCGCCGATTCTCGATGGGCGGGCCGATATCGTCACCGGGACCAAGCAGGGGAAGTATGAGAAGGCGTTCGTTTCCAGTATTTACAACGTCCTCTGTCGCTGGCTCTTCGGTGTCCGAGTCACCGATCTCAATTCGGTCAAGGCCTACCGCCGGGAAGTGATGCTCGGCGTGCCTCTCCGACCCGACTGGCATCGCTACATGGTCGTGATCGCCGCGGCCGATGGCTTTCGTCTGACGTCCCTGCCGGTTCCCCTCTACCCCAGGCGGGCCGGCATCTCGAAGTTCAACTGGAAGCGCATCCCCGTCGGGCTGTTCGATCTGATCTCGGTCTGGTTTCAGCTTCGGTTCGGCCGCAAGCCGATGCTCTTCTTCGGCGTTGGCGGCGCCATTCTCTTCATCATCGGCCTGCTGGCCGGCATCGCGGCCCTCGTGTTGCGGTTCGGCTATGGTATCGGTCTGCGGCCACTGCTGAACCTGGTTGAGATGATGGTGATCAGCGGCATTGTCCTGTTCGGCTTCGGCTTTCTGGGCGAGATCATTGCCGGGATGCGCGAGGAGACGCGGGAAATCGCCCGCGATCTCGCTCGGCTCGAGAAGCTCGACGTCCGGGACTGACCGGTGCGGGTCGTCTTCCTGACCCACAACTACCCCTGCAGGCCAGGCGATCCCTCCGGCGCCGCGCTCGCCACGCTCGCCCGCGCTCTCATGCGCCGGGGAATTTCCGTCCGCGTGGTGACGCCCAGCGATGAATCGGGACCTGTGGTGGTGGACGGGGTTCCGGTGAGCCGCGTACGGGCCGGTCGCTCCGTCCGCGAGACCATCTCTCGCGCCGACTCTATCGGTGCGGCTCTGAGGAGCCCCATCGGATTGGTCGCCCTCTCACGCTTGAGGCGGTCTCTGCGGGCAGCTGCTCGCCATGAGATCGCCGCCGGTGCCGACCTGGTTCACGCGCACGGGTGGATACCCGCCGGCCTGGCGGCCCCCACTGGGATTCCACTGCTGCTGACGGTGGATGGGACGGATGCGCCCTTGCTGAAAGCCTCCCGTGTCGCCCGCTGGCTTGCCCGTCCGGTTTTTCAGCGTGCCGCCGTCGTGACCGCGGTCTCCCGCGAGGTGGGCACCTGGGTTCAGTCTGGCGCTGGCCGGTTCGTCGATAACCCCCACATTCATCCTTTGCCGGCCGATACCCGTAGCCATCCCTGGACTCGGGGCGGGGGCGGCCTGGTGGTCATCTCCCGGCTCGTCGCATCGACACGGGTGGAGCTGGCCATCGAGACCGCCGCCGTCCTGGCGTCCTGCGGTCACGATTTCCCGTTGACAATTGTGGGCGATGGGCCTGAGCGCGCTTCACTGGAGCAGCGGGCGTCTCGACTCGGCGTCTCGTCGCTGGTTCGCTTCGCGGGGGCAATGTCCCCATCCGAGGCGCGGGCCTACCTCGAGCGCGCGGACATCATGCTCTTCACGGCTCGGGGAGACGGGACCGCGCTGCCGGCAATTGAGGCCTTGGTCTCGGGCGTGCCGGTGGTGGCCTGCTGGGATAGCGGGGCGGCAGTGGACATCGTTCCTGAGTCGGGACCGGGACGGCTGACCCTCCCGGCCCCGGAGGCCCTCGCCGACAGCGTGCTGGACCTCCAAGCCGATCCTGACCGCCTGACCATGGGGCGCCTGGTGGGCGAATCGTGGCGAGCCCGGCTCGCGCCCGACAATGTGGCCGAGCTGTGTGAGGGATGGTATCGCAATGCCCTTGCCGGTTGAGCGCTTGCGAATTCTCACCCTGACGCACAACTACCCTCGCTTCACCGGTGATCCTGCCGGTGCCTTTGTGGCCCGTATCGCCGAGGGCGCCGCGGCTCGGGGCCACGAGGTCGAGGTCCTCGCACCCCACGCGCCGGCCACCGCTGAGGACGAACGAGCTGGCGGTCTTCGAATTCGTCGCTTTCGCTATGCCCCCGAGACGCTCGAGCGGGTGGCCTACACCGGCAACCTCCACGGGCGTACGCTGCTGTCCCCGCTGGCGGCCTTGGCATTCCCTGGCTTTCTCATGGCCTTTGGACTGGCGGTCCGGAGTGCCATCCGGCGATTCGCGCCCGAAGTAATCCACGCCCACTGGTGGATGCCGGCCGGATGGTTCGCAAGCCGGGCCAAGGTACCCTACCTGATTACCTGCCATGGCTCGGACGTGCGGCTGCTGGAGCGAGGTGATCTGGTCCGCAGCCTCGCCCTTCCCGCCTTCCGGAAGGCCGCCCGGGTCACCACGGTGTCGAAATTTCTGGCGCAAGATCTCGAGCTGATGCTGCCCGCGCTGGAAGGAAGTGTACTGGTGGCTCCAATGCCGGTGGATGTCAGCCGATTTGTGGCAGGCGCCAGGACGGCAAAGGTGGCCCCGCCGCGGGTGCTCTATGCTGGGAATCTGGTGCCGAGCAAGGGAGTTGACGTCCTGCTCCGGGCGGTGGCCGAGCTGTCCAGGCGTGGGGTGGCCTGCGAGCTCAAGATCCTGGGCGAAGGCCCAGCCAGGCGTGAGCTGGAAGCCGTCGCTCGCGAGATCGGGATTGCTTCGAGGACCACCTGGGCGCCGTTCGTCCCTCAGGACAGGATGGCAGCCGAGTACGGTGCCAGCACGGTGACGGTACTGCCGAGCCGCGGCCACGCCGAAGGGCTGGGCCTGACGCTGGTGGAAGCTCTACTGGCCGGGTCAGCGGTTGTGGGGACGGCTGCCGGCGGCATTCCGGAGGTGGTCGTGCATGAGCAGACCGGCCTCATCGCGCGCGACGGGGATCCCATCGACCTGGCTGGCCAGATTCAGCGCCTTCTCACCGATGCTCCCCTGCGCGAGCGGCTCACTCGGGCAGGGAAGGAACACGCCCTCAAGACCTATGCCCCCGAAACTGCCATCGACCGATTCCTCGAGATCTACGATGTCGTCGCTAAGCATCAGTCGCACGGCTGAGCCGCCGGACGATTGGTGCGGGTTGGCCGCGGCCACCGGCACGTTCTACCATCAGCCGGAGTGGGCGCTCTGTCTCGGCGCCATCTATCGCTTACGTCTTGACTACTACTCGGCGCGTCAAGACGGTGAGCTCCGCGGCCTCCTGGCCGTGGCCGAGATTCCGCCCCTGGTCGGTCCGAGGAGGTTCGTGAGCTTGCCGTTCAGCTACGCCGCGGGCCCCCTTGCGCAGGATTCGGCCACGGCCGTGGCGCTGTCCGAAGCGGTGCTCGAGCGTGCGCGGGAACGTGGCGTGCGGCGGATAGAGCTCAAGAGCCGGGGCGAGCACTCAGCACCGCCCGGCTTCCAGCGAGCTTCCCGCTACGCCACATATGAGATTCCAACGGAGCAGGGCGAGTCGGCGGTCTGGGCGCAGCTGCACCCGGGCAGCACGCAGCGTAGCATCAAGAAGGGACAAAAGGCCGGTATTGTCGTTCGCCGTGGAGAAACCGCGGAGGACTGGCTGCTCATGGCCGAGCTGGAGGAGCGGACCGCGCACGGGCACGGCCTGCCTGCACCGCCGAGGCGGTTCTTCGTCGAGGGGTGCCGCCGACTGCAGCGCGATGGCCTGGCCCAGGTGTACCTCGCCTTCACCAGTTCGGGTGCTCCGGCTGCCGCCATCACCGTATGGAAGGGGCCGCGCTCCTGGATCTACGCCTTCGGCGCGTCGGATCCAGCTCACCTGGAGCACCGGCCCAATCACGTGCTGCTCTGGACCGCCATCCAGGACGCCATCACTGCCGGTCGGCGCTTCGACATGGGTCGTGCCGCCCCGGAGCAGGAAGGCCTGGTGGAGTTCAAGCGACGCTGGGGTGGACAGGCCTTACCGCTGGCCTATGATTACTGGCCAACGCCGGCCGGGTTGAATGTCGCCGCGCGCGACCGCGGCTCCATGGCGGCCGTGGCCGCGGTCTGGTCTCGTTTGCCGGCCGGAATTGCGCGGCTGGGCTCAGGCCTCTACCGCTACCTGGGATAGCTCGTGAGCTTCGCGTGGCGCCTTCGAAAGAAGATCCTCAAGCGGTGGGCCCGAAATGCGTTCTTTCCGGCCTGGCGCGTGAGCCTGCTCCGGTCCTGTGGCTTCACCATAGGCCGCGACGTGTATATCGCGGATGACCTCCTGATCGTCGAGGAGCTCGCCGAGCGGGGAAACCTCACTATTGGGGATCGGGTGAGCATTGCCCCCCGGGTTACGCTGGTCACCTCTTCCCATCCCAATCATTCTCGCATCCGCGGCTTCGCGCCGGTCTCGCAGGGACCCATCATCATCGAAGAGGATGCCTGGCTCGGGGCTGGGTGCGTGGTGCTCCCCGGCGTGCGCATCGGTCGCGGGGCAGTGGTCGGCGCTAACAGCGTCGTGGCCTCCGATGTGCCATCGCTCCACGTAGTCGCCGGTCAGCCCGCCCGAACCATCAGGGAGCTGGTCCCCGAAGTGGGGTGGCGGTGATCCTGATTGATCTGGCGGCCGACCGGCTCAGCGCAGCGGAACGCTTCGGGCTGGACGTCCTGGTCGACCTGTCCCGCCTTCTCGTCGCCGAGCGAGCGGAGTGCGACCTCGTGCGGCTCGTGGTAATCGACCGGGCCTCGGCGGGATCGCCGGCGGCAGACCTGAGTCCGCATGCCGCCCTGGAACGTGGCGACGGAGAGGTTCGGGTAACCACGGCCGCCCTCCGGGGCGTGGCAGAGGTCGCAGGCGGCGCCATGGAGCAACGGTCGACAGTTACTGATCGCCATGGGCGTGTACCCGCCACGGAGAACCCTCTCGTCGCGGCCGGTCAGAGCCGGAAGCCCATCGTTTCCCAGCTGGCAGTCGAGCTCCGTCGAGCCGCGCTCGCCGTTGCGGGACGGCGTCCGGTGCGGTCGCTGGCCCCCTGGCCGGACGGGCACCGGTGGGCGGCGGCCATGACCCACGATCTCGACGTCGTCGAGTGGTGGCCACTGTTTCCTCTGCTCCGCCTGGCCGAGCTGGCTCGCAGGGGGAACTGGACTCTCTTCGCTCGAGTTGCACGGGCCGCCAAGCGTAGCATCGGCCGGGACCCGGTGACCCGGGGCGTACACTCCCTCCTCCAGGTCGAGGCCCATTATGGGGTCCGCGCGAGCTGGTACGTGATCTGTGCCCAGCCCAGCCTCAGGTCTATGCTGGCTGGCGATTCCACCTACCGGCCCGAGGCTCCCCCGACCCGCCGAATCCTGGCAGCACTGACCCACGCGGGCCACGAGGTGGGGCTCCACGGCAGTTTCGTCACGGCCGCGAACCCCAAGTCGATGATAGCGCAGCGCCGCATGCTGAACCGCCTCGCCGACTTGCCGGTCGATGGAATCCGCCAGCACTTCCTCCGTATGCGTCCCGGGCGAACTCAGCGAAACATGGTCGAGGCCGGTTTCGAATACGACGCGTCCTGGGGTTTTGCCGACCGAAACGGCTTTCGCCTCGGCGTGGCCGATGTGGTTCCCGCCTGGGATGCGGCGAGCGAAGTCACCATGCCGCTGGATCTGGTACCGCTCGTCTGGATGGATCGCGCGCTCAGCAAGTATGCCGGTGTCGAGGAGCCAGGGCGCTGGATCGAGGATGCCCGGGAGCTCGCCCGTGAATGCAAGGCAGCGGAAGGCGTGTGGGTGGGGCTCTGGCATCCTAATACAATGGAGTCACTCGGGTTTCCCGGCGCCGAGCCGGCCTTCGTTAGCTTGCTGCAGTCGCTGGCCGACGATCGTCCTTATTTCGCCTCGGCGCACAAGATCGTTCAGTGGCGCCGGTTCCGACGCTCGGTTCGGGCCGCCCGCGTCTCAGCCGACGGTCGAGTCGTCCTGACCACCGTTGGAGGGCAACGGACGGTCATCGCCATTGAGGATGAAGCGGGCGATACCGTGCAGGTTCAGGTGAAAGCGAAACGGCCCAGTGGCGCGGCCTAGAATCTGGCGTGCACTACAGTTCATCGTCGGGGCGCTGCTGGTTGGCTTGGCCATCCGGTCCATCGTCGCCAATTGGCAGACGCTGCAGTCCCAGCCGATCGAGTGGCAATTTTCGACTGGATGGATCGTCGCCAGTGTCCTGGTGGTCTTCGCCAGCTACGCGATCCTGATCGAGGCGTGGCGCCGAGTTGTACTCAGTATGGGGGAAACGCTGGCCTACTTGACCGCCATGCGCATCTGGTTCCTCGCAAGCCTGGGCAAGTACATACCGGGGAAGGTGTGGGCGGTGGCCGGAGCGGCCGTGCTGGCACAGCGTGCGGGAGTGGATCCCTCGGTGGCGGTGGCGGGCGCGCTGGTGCTTCAGGTGCTGGCTCTGGCGAGCGGGGCCGCGGTGGTGGCCGTGACAGCGGGTGAGGCATTTCAGGCGGTAGGGCAGGGAGCCACCCCGATTGCAGCCGCAGTGATCCTCCTGTCGCTCGTCGGGGTAGCCGGACTCACCTCTCAGCCGTTCCTGGACCGGGTCGGCCGGCTGCTACCGGCTGCCTGGCCCCAGCCACGCGCTATCCCGGCAGGAATGGTGGTGGCGGCATTTCTCGCCAACGTGGTCGCCTGGATCGGCTACGGAGTGGCGCTGCTGCTGCTGGCGCGTGGTCTGCTACCCGATGTCGCATTGAGTCTTCCCCAGGCGATCGGGGTATTCACCTGCTCCTACCTTGCTGGGTTCCTGGCGCTGTTCGCCCCCGGCGGCCTGGGCCCGCGTGAATCGGTGTTTCTCCTGATGTTGGCCGGTGACATCGGACTTAAGCCGGCCGCGGCACTTGCGCTGGCCAGCCGCCTCCTGCTTACCGGAACGGAAGTGCTGCCCGCCGTTCCCCTTCTTCTTCGGAGAGGTCTGAGTGGCTGAGCGGCAGTCGCCCGACCTGGATCAGATTCCCCGGTGGGCTCCCTTCGTAACCATGGCGGTGCTGACCCTGCTGCTCTTCCGCGAGTATCTGCTGAGCGGACCCGGCAGCATGCTGATGGGCCAGGACACCATCGCCGCCGGCATAATGTTCCGCAAGTTCTTCGTCGAGCACATCAAGGCACTCGGCCGGCTGCCGCTCTGGAACCCCTACCTCTTTGGTGGCGTTCCGACCATCGAAGCCGGCAGTGGGGACATTCTCTATCCCGCCTCGATCCTGCATTTCATGCTCCCGCTGACCAGCGCCCTCGCGTGGAAGCTCATCCTCCACGTCTATCTCGCGGGGGTCTTCATGTATCTGGCGGCGCGGGCATTCGGCGCCAGCCGGCTCGTGGCGCTCTTTGCCGGGTCCGCGTACATGCTGTCGGCGAACCTTGTGAGCCTGGTCTGGGGTGGCCAGGACGGGAAGATGTATGTCACGGCGCTCTTTCCGGCGGCACTGTGGCTTTTGGTTACCGCCCTCGACCGCCATTCCTGGCTGCGCTTTATCTGGCTGGGTGTGGTGGCCGGTCTGATGGTTGTGGCTCACCCGCAGCTCGCCTACTACGCCTACTTGGCGCTGGCGGCCTACGCCCTCGTGAGTCTCTGGGCACGCCGCCGGGCCGGGGGCGCATTTCTGGCCAACGGCCTGGCCGGAGGCATGGTCGCGGTGGTCACGGCGGCCGGCGTGGCAGCGGTAGTCCTGCTTCCGATGTACCGCTATCTCAGGGAAGACTCCCCCCGGGCGGGTCCCGGCCGCGGGTTCGATTACTCGGCCACCTGGTCTCTGCACGCGGAAGAGACCGCGTCGCTGTTCATCCCCGAGTTCTCAGGAACCGATGTGCAGTCGCAGACGTATTGGGGGAAGAACCCGTTCAAACACAATTCCGAGTACGGCGGTGCGCTGGTGTTCGTGCTTGGGATTGCCGCCGTGGCCGCTCTGAGGGGCGACCGGCGGCGGTGGGGCCTGGCTGCCATGGCCGGAATCGCGTTGCTCTACGCACTCGGGGCTGGTACTCCATTCTTCCGGCTGCTCTACTCGGTAGTACCCGGGCTCAAGAATTTCAGGGCGCCCAGCCTGGCGACCTACCTGGCGGTTGCGGCACTCACCCTGCTCTCGGCACTGCTGCTCGAGCGCGCCCTTGCGACGGGCGACCTTCGGGCACGTCGCGCCATGTTGGTGGGTCTCGCAGCCGGGACGGTCGTGGCGCTGCTGGTGGCAGTGATGACCCTCGCTGCCGGCACCGGCTTTTATGGCCTGTGGGTCTCAATTTTCGGCGAGCCAGAGGGGGGGCGGGTCGACGCCTTCGCCGCCAATGTCGGAAGACTCGCGGCCGGCGCGCTTATCGTCGCGCTGATCTGCGGCGCTGGCTGGGGGGCCGTGTTCCTCTGGAGCCGCGGCAAGCTGAAAGCCAGCCACGTGGCCCTCATCCTGACCCTGGTCACGGCCATCGACCTCATGCGAGTCGACCACCGCTATATCCAGGTGGTGCGCTACGACGAATTCTTTCCGCCGGATCCCGGCATTGAGGCGCTTCGCGCGCGCCTGGTACCGGGGGAGCGGGTGCTCACGGTCGGCGGTGTATATCCGGAGGGCTTTCTGGCCACTTACGGGGTTCCTGAAGTATTTGGCTACCACGGCAACCAGTTGCGCTGGTACAATGATCTCACCCGCTACAGCGCGCGGCAGGGGGCGCGTACGACGACCGAGCTCCAGCAGTACTGGCTCGGCTTTCTGAACAGCGGTGCATTGCGCGCGCTGGCCGCCCGGTACGTGCTTCTGCCGGGGCAGGTGGAGCTCCCCGGCTATCGGCTGCTCGGTTCCGATCAGCGGGTATCAGTCTACGTGAATGATGCCGCACTCCCGGGTGTGTCAGTGGTGCCCGAAGTTCAGGTCGAGCCCGATTCCGGCCGGCGCATAGCCACGCTCTGGTCGCCGACGTTCGATCCGACCAAGACCACCATCGTGGAGGAGCCGGTGCTGGCCGTGGGACAGGGGGGCGGGACCGGGACAGCGGTCATCGAGGGCAATGGCGATGATACGCTGGTGGTGCGGGTCCGTTCCACCGGCCCGGCACTGCTGCACGTGAGCCGGGCCTTTCATCCGTCCTGGCAGGCAGAAATCGATGGAGTTCCCGTGTCGGTGATTCGGGCCAATCATGCGCTCATGGCGGTTCCGCTATCCGGAAGCGGTGAGCACCGGGTGGTGATGCGCTATCGTCCCAGCATTGTTCGCATGGCTGCCGTGATCAGCATTGCCACCTGGGCGGCTGTCGTGCTCCTGACGCTTCTAGGCGCTGTCCTGCACGTTCGGCGTGCTCATGGCTGAGCGCCTGCTGGTCGTCGTGCCGACCTACAACGAGCGTGTGAACCTCCCGCTCGTCGTACCTGCCATCCTGCACCAGGACCCGCGAATCGAAGTCCTGGTGGTGGATGACAACTCCCCCGACGGCACCGGCCAGCTGGCCGATGAACTGGCCGCGGCCACATCCAGAGTGCACGTGCTCCACCGGCCGGCAAAGTCCGGACTGGGGAAGGCCTACCTTGCCGGGTTTCGCTGGGCGCTGGAACACAAGTACGACCTTATCTTCGAGATGGACGCCGATTTCTCGCACGACCCCAAGTTCATCGGTGATTTTGTCAGGGCCGCCAACGATGCCGATGTCGTGATCGGCTCCCGGTACCGTACCGGCGTCAACGTGATCAACTGGCCCATTTCCCGGCTGCTCCTGTCCATCGGCGCCAACGAATACGCCCGCTGGATTACCGGCCTGCCGCTGGCCGATTCGACGGGTGGGTTCAAGTGCTTCCGGCGCGAGGTGCTCGAGGCCATCGATTTCGACAAGGTGCGCTCCAACGGGTACTCTTTCCAGATCGAGATGAGCTTCCGGGCCTGGAAGAAGGGATTCCGCCTGGTAGAGATCCCCATCGTGTTCACCGATCGAGTCGAAGGACAGAGCAAGATGAACAAGCGTATCGTCCGCGAAGCCATCTGGATGGTATGGTGGCTCCGGCTCCAGTCGCTTATCGGCCGCCTGTGAGGGGAACCCTCTTCTACAAGATGACCGGCTCGGGCAATGACTTTGTGATGCTCGATGGCCGCGCCACGGTGCCCGATGCCTGGCCTCCCGCCCGGGTGCGAGCCATCTGTGATCGCCGCAATGGGGTAGGGGCCGACGGACTCGTCATTCTGACGCCAGCTGTGGCGGGGACGGTCCGGATGTCCTACTGGAACTCGGACGGCTCTCACGGAGCCATGTGCGGGAACGCCGCGCTCTGTAGTGGCCGGCTGGCGGTGGACCTCGAGCTGGTAGCGCCGGGGGAGTTCTGCCTCCTCACCGACGCGGGACTGGTGCGTGTCATCTCGCCGGCTCAAGCCGACGAAGCCGAGATCAGCCTGCCGGACTGCGACGTTCCCCGAGAGCTGGCCGGCTTCCAGGGGGAGCCGGACGAGCTCTGGTTCTCACTGGGAATCGTCGGAGTGCCGCACCTCGTGGTCAGGGTAACTGACATCGAGTCGGTGGATGTGGCGGGCCGGGGGCGCGCGCTCCGGTCGGACCCCCGGGTGGGCCCGGTGGGGGCCAATGTAAACTTCGTGAGTCCACCCAAAGAGCCCGGGAAACCCTGGCTGATCCGGACCTTCGAGCGAGGTGTGGAGGGGGAAACCTTGGCGTGTGGGACCGGCACGGTGGCAGCGGCGCTGGCCCTGGCCAGCCGGGGCGAGGCGGAGCTGCCGCTAACCTTCCGGAGCAGGGGAGGACCCGACCTGAGCGTACGGGCTCAGCGAGATGGGAGTCGGGCCGCGGACGTTTGGCTGGCGGGTCAGGGCCGGCTGCTGTTCCGCGGAGTTTGGGAGGGCAAGTAAGTGGTGTAGTGACAAATCCCCATAGACCTTTACCCAATAACGACATAGCTGACCTGGCTAGGGACTACTCCACAGTTCTCCACAGTTTTCCCCAG
>DATBSM010000009.1:0-7902 GCA_036559785.1 Gemmatimonadales bacterium | reverse complement strand
CCCTGAGCCCGCAGCCCCATCTGGACGGCATCTACACCGTGTTTGGCCGGGCGCTGGGGAACACCAGCGCGCTGACCCGGATCACCCAGGGCGACCTGATTCGGACGGTCAGGAGATGAAGGGGAAGGCGGAGAGGACGGAGAGGGCGCTCAGGCGAGCGGTGGCGAGGTTTGTTTTCTCCTTGTCCGTCCTCTCCGTCCTCTCCGTCCTCTCCGGCTTCTCCGTCCTCTCCGCTCAGTTCTTCGCCTTTGGGCAGAACAAAATCCAGTATCGGAAGCTGGATTGGAAGATCATCCGGGGGCCGCACGTCGATCTCTACTACTATCCCGCAGCGGCGGAGCTGGCCCAGGGCGCCCTGGTGTACGCGGAGGCGAGTTACGACACCCTGGCGCTCCAGTTCGGCCACGAGGTCGGCGCGCGCATCCCGTTGATCGTGTACGCCTCACATACCGATTTCGAGCAAACCAACGTCTTGCCGTTCACTCCTCCCGAGGGACTGCTCGGGGTCACCGACTTCCTCAAACGCAGGGTCGCGCTGCCGTTCCGGGGAAACTTCTCCGAGTTTCGCCATACGATGCGGCACGAGATGGTGCACGTGTTCCAGCTCGATCTCCAGGCGGAGAGTTACAACCAGGCTCCGCGGTCGGGGCGGTTCGCGTTCCCGCTCTGGTGGAGCGAGGGGCTGGCGGAGCTCTGGTCCGGCGGCGAGGACGCCAGAGACATGATGGTGCTGCGCGACCTCACCTTTACCGGACGCCTGCCGCCGCTGCGCCAGCTCACCTACGTCACCAGCGGGATCGTGTATCCGCTGGGCGGCCGCATTCATCGCTGGCTGGCGGATACCTATGGCGACTGGCGGGTGGCGCTGATGTACAAGGAGCTCAACCGCTACGACACCTTCGAGGACGCGATTCTTGCCACCTACGGGCGCTCGCTCGACCAGCTGAGTGAGGAGTTCCAGCTGGCCATGCGCCGCGACTTCTACCCCTCGGTTGATAGCTTGGCACCACTTGCCATACTGGGACAGGAAATCACCCGGCTCGCGGTCAAGCCGGCATTCCTGCCCGATACCGGTACTGGGAAGACGCAGACCGGGCCCGCCGGCGAGGTGGTATTCGTATCACCCGAGACGGGGTATGCCACGATCTACCGCAAGCGACTGGCGGGTGGCAAGCCCCAGAAGGTTGTGGTCGGTGGCCGCACCGCCGACCTGGAGGCCTTTCATCCCTTCGATTCCCGCATGGACGCGTCACGGCCGGGGTTCTTGCTCTTCGCCGCGCGCTACGGCGACCGGGATGCGCTCGTAGTGTGGGATCTGAAGCGGGGAAAGATCGCGGGCCGCTATCAGTTCGACCGGCTGAACTCGATTCTCTCCCCCATGTGGATGCCGGACCGGCAAAGCATTGTCTTCAGCGGGCTCTCTGAGAGTGGTGTCTCCGACCTCTATCGGGTCCGGCTTCCCGAGGGGACGCTCGAGCCACTGACCCGCGAGCGCTTCCAGGATCTTGATCCCAGTCCCAACCCGGATGGCCGGCGCCTCGTGTTTGCCTCCGATCGTACCGCCGGGGGGTTGGAGGGCGCGGTCAACCTGTTCCTGCTGGATCTGGCAAGTAGAGAAATTTCCCAGCTCACCCGGGGCGACTGGGTCGACGAGGCGCCGTCGTGGGGGCCGGACGGCCGGGTCTACTTCACCTCGGACCGCGATGGGGTTCTCAACGTATTCTCGGTGGACACCTTGGGCGAGGGGCGTCGGGAGACGTCCGCCTGGAGTGGGGCCTTCGACGCCGTATCGCTCCCCGACAGCTCCGGGCTCCTCATCGGGGGCTTCCACGATCTCAGCTGGAATCTCTATCGCTATCCCGTCGACAGTGCGGCCCGGCTGCAACGGTTTTCCATCGATTCCGGCGCTCCTCCCGCCCAGTGGAGTTGGGGCACCCCAGGTGACACGGCCGCGGGAGCAAAGTCAGGGGAACCCTATCGGCGCCGCATGACGCTCGATTTTGCAGCTGGGGATGCCGTGTTCATACCCGGGTACGGCGGGGCGCAAGGCATCTCCTTCCTGATGAGCGATCTGCTTGGAGACAACCTCATCTTCGGATCTATCGGTTCCTTCCAGGGCCGCCAGCTGGGGAGTGTCTTCGCGAACATCAGTGCCAGCGCGGTTTACCTGAACCGCCACCGGCGACTTAACTGGGGAATGGGCGCGTTCCGTACCAGGAGCCGCAACTTCGAAGGCGATCAAGTGGTGGCTTACACCGAGATCGCAATGGGAGGCCTCGCGCTGCTGCGCTATCCGTTGAGCCGTTTCAGCCGGATCGAAGGAACCGCGGTGCTGGAGCACTCCGATCGGGTCGATTTCACGCTACAGGTCGATGAGCCTCGTCGCGTCGGCTGGCTTGCGTCGCACTACCTGAGCTACGTGCATGACAACTCGCTGTGGATTCCCTCCGGGCCGATCGATGGAACCCGGCTCACGTTCACGGCGGGGCTTACGAGCGACTTCACCAACAGCCGCTTTGACAGCTACCTCCTGAGCGGTGACTGGCGCCGCTACTTCCGGACGGGCCGCCGCAGCACCTACGCGGTCCGCACCCTCGGATTCTACAGCGGGGGCGACCGTCCCAAGCGAATCAACATCGGCGGCACCCTGGGGCTGCGTGGCTACCCAGAATTCGGGAACATCCTCGGCTCGCACGCTTTCATGGTGAATCAGGAACTGCGCTTTCCCATCCTTACCCACTTTACCCTGGGCACCCCTTTCGGTGACATCGACTTCCCCGAGGTCCAGGGAGGCCTCTTCGTCGATGTGGGCAAGGCCACATTTCCCACCGGTATCGATCGCGCGCTGCTGGGCAGTTACGGGCTGAGTTTCCGCCTGGCCCTCGCGCAACTCCTGGTGCTGCGGCTCGACCTCGGCCGTCGGTTCACCGATGACCACTACCGGGGCTACAGCCTGAATGCTCAGCAGAGGCAAACCGGATTTCTGAGCTTCTTCTTCGGCTATAACTACTGATGGCACAATATCTTCGGCTTGACCCACCCGTTCTCCTGGTCTATCTTGGCCTGGTCGGGGTGGCTTGCCGGAGCGCGCCTGGACCAGTGGTTCCGGAGGCTGCTGAACCCGTCAGCCGGGCCCAAGTGGCGGAGTGGGTCGCCGCCACTATCCCCTCTGAAAACCGGCTGCATCGCTTCAAGTGGCTGTTTCAGGACGAGCGAGGCAGTGCCGGCGGCCGCGGCAGTGCCCGGATCGTGCCCCCGGATTCGCTCCGGTTCGACGTAGCCGGTCCGTTCGGAAGCGGCGCCGCTTCCGCTGTCGTGGTTGGAGATCGCGCCGTCTGGACCGAGCCGCCCGACGCCATTGCCAGGCTTGTTCCCAACTATCCGCTGATGTGGGCCATGTTCGGAGTTGCCAGAATGCCCCCGGAAGGGGCGGAGCTGCGTGGGCTCGCGCAGGACTCGGTCATAGCCTGGCAGTATGCTCGCGGCTCGGATACCGTCCAGTACGCACGAACGGCGGGAAATCCGGTGCGGTTCCTTGCGGAGGTGCGCCAGGCCGGAAAGCTGATTGGGCGCGCCGAGACGACGCTGCAAGCCGATGGCGTTCCTCTCAAAGCGCGGCTGACCGTGCCGAGCGCGCCGGCAAAACTCGATTTGACCTTTCTCTCGACCACACGGGCCACCTTTGCGCCTGACATCTGGGTTCCTCGTAGCCCTTAGCTCGCTGGCACTCGGCGGCTGCCTCTACGGATTCGCGGGCGGCGGCCTTCCCCCCTCGGTAAAGACGGTGGCGGTTCTGCCGTTCGACAACCAGACTCCGGAGCCCACGCTCACCCAGGAGATCTCCCGCGCTGTTCGCGAAGCGGTCGAGCGGCGTCTGGGGCTGAGGCAAGCGGCCGAGTCACAGGCCGACGCGGTTGTCCGCGGCCAGATTACGCGGTATGAGCCCGATCTGCCGGTCGCCTACCAGGCCGATGAAGACCGGGAAGTGAGCGTCACCAAGCGGCAGGTTCAGATCTCCGTCAACGTGGAAATACTGGACCAGAAACAGGGCAAGCCTATCTGGCAACGGAATCTTCTTGTGAAGGGCGATTACGACCCCGGCCGGGAAGCGGAGGGCCGCCAGAAGGCGCTCGATGAGCTGGTGGTGAACATCGTGGAGGGGGCCCAATCGCAGTGGTGAGCCGGTTCTCGCCTCCAGCATGAACGACTTTTCCATTCCCAGCCTCTTCCTGGTCCTCGCGGCCATGCTTGTCGCCGCCAAGTTGCTGGGCGAGCTGGCGGAGAGGTTTGGCCAGCCCGCAGTGCTGGGCGAGCTGGTCGCCGGCGTTCTCCTGGGTAGCAGTGTGCTCGGCATAGTACCTGCGGAGGGGGCGGGAGCCCAGATCATTCACCTCCTCGCTGAGCTCGGTGTCGTACTGCTCCTCTTCGAGGCCGGACTGGAGACGGATCTCAAGGAGATGTTCCGGGTCGGTCCCGCCTCGCTGTCGGTGGCGACAGTTGGTGTGGCACTCCCCTTCGCCTTCGGCTTTGCCTACTGGGCCTATTTGCCGCACGCGGCGATCGGAGGTACCTCCGACCTGACCATGTCGGCCATCTTCGTGGGTGCTACGCTCACGGCCACCTCGGTGGGCATCACGGCGCGAGTGCTGTCCGATCTCGGGCAGATGAGCACCCAAGAGGCCAGGATCATCATCGGGGCCGCCATCATCGACGATGTCATCGGCCTGGTGATCCTCACCGCTGTGGCCGGCCTGGCTGCCGGAGCCTCGGTGGAGGTTGTGGGAATCCTGAAAGTCTTCGCCGTGGCGGTAGGCTTTCTCGTCGTCGCCGTGCTCGTGGGGCGGTTCGCGGCCCCCAGGCTGTTCGACCTCGTGGTCCGCATGCGGGTCCGATATGTCCTCCTGGTCTTTGCCATCGCCTTCGCACTCGGGCTCGCGGCCACCGCCGCGCTGGTAGGATCGGCGCTCATCATCGGCGCCTTTGCCGCCGGTGTCATCCTGTCCGGCACCAATCAGTTCGACACCATCGCGCACGAGGTTCGGCCGGTGGCGTCGATCTTTACGCCCATCTTCTTCGTCAGCATCGGCGCGTCACTCGACCTCGGCCTCCTCAACCCCGCCCGTGAGGGCGCAGCCGGCATCCTGGGCGTGGCAGCGACGCTTACTGCTTTGGCTATTGGTGGGAAGATGGCTGCCGGCTGGGCCGCCCCCTGGGTCAAGTTTCGCCCGCTGGTGGTCGGCGTGGGAATGGTGCCGCGGGGAGAGGTAGGCCTGATCTTCGCCGATGTGGGACGCCGGGCCGGAGTCCTCAACGAGGCGGTGTTCGGAGCTGTCCTGCTCACGGTCATGGCTACTACATTGGTCGCGCCTCCCGCATTAAAGGCGCTCTTCAGATCGCCTTCGCCGCGGCAACGGAAGCCATGATCGATACGGCGGACAAGGTGCGTCGGCTCCCTGAGGCAGTGGCCTGGCGGGCGGGGCAGGCGGGCCCTGTCGTGTTTACCAACGGGGTATTCGATCTGATTCACCCTGGCCATGTGCAGCTGCTCGAGGCCGCTCGGAAGGAAGGCAGTGCGCTGATCGTCGGCATCAACAGCGACACGTCGGTTCGCCGGCTGGGGAAGGGAACCGAGCGTCCGCTGATGCCGGAAGCGGCCCGCATCCGGGTGGTCGCGGCGCTCGCCGCGGTCGATTGCGTGGTCCTGTTCGACGGCGACACTCCGCTCGAGCTCATCCAGTCGCTCGCCCCCGATGTGCTCGTCAAGGGCGCCGACTACCCCCGCGCCAACATCGTCGGGGGCGACTGGATCGAGGCCCGTGGTGGCCGGGTCGTGCGGGTGCCGCTCGTCACCGGGTTTTCAACCACTTCTCTCGTGGAGCGTCTACGTGCCTCGTCCTGATGGCCGCGCGAATGACCAGCTCAGGCCTGTGGTGCTTGAGCGGCGGGCCAATCCGTATGCCGAAGGGTCCTGCCTCATTCGCATGGGCGGCACGCTGGTCCACTGCACGGCGAGTGTGGAGTCCGGTGTGCCGGGCTTCAAGAAGGGCTCGGGCGAGGGTTGGGTCACCGCCGAATACGCCATGCTGCCGCGCGCCACCCTGGAGCGGACCTCTCGCGAGCGGAACGGCCCTGGGGGTCGCACCCAGGAGATTCAACGGCTGATCGGGCGGTCGCTCAGGGCAGCCATGCGCACGATGGCCTTCGGTGAGTTCACTATTCGCGTCGACTGCGATGTCCTCCAGGCAGATGGTGGGACCAGGACGGCGAGCATTACCGGGGGCTGTGTGGCGCTGTCCGACGCGTGCGCCTGGCTGGCTCAGAAGACCGGCCAGCCGTCGCCGTTCGGGCGGCTGGTGGCAGCCGTGTCAGTGGGTGTGATCGAAGGCGATGTTCGACTCGATCTTTCGTATGTGGAAGACAAGGATGCAGCCGTGGACTCCAATATCGTGATGCTCGAGCCGGACCAGTTCGTGGAAGTCCAGGGGACCGGGGAACACGGATCCTTCTCCCGCGCCCAGCTGGAGACCATCCTCGATCTGGCTGAGAGAGGCATCGCCCAGCTCTTCCAGGCCCAGCGCAAGGTGCTCAGCGAATGAAAGTTCTCGCCGCCACCCGGAGCGTCGGCAAGCAGGGTGAGATCCGGCGGGTCCTCGTCTCCGCGGGGCTCGAGGTCGTGTTCCCCGACGACATCTGGCTCCACGAGTCTTCGGCCGGTGATCCCCTCGAGCAGGGGGATAGCTTCGAGTCCAATGCCCGTCATAAGGCCGAGTACTTTGCCCGTCTCAGCTCCATGCCGACGTTTGCCGACGACTCGGGCCTCGAGGTTTTCTCACTTGGCGGCGCGCCGGGCGTGCATTCAAAACGGTGGGTCGGCGCGTCGGGGAGTGACGCGGAGGTAGATGCTGCCAACAACGCCGAGCTGTTGCGTCGTCTGGCTGGCGCGCCGGAATCGAGGCGGCTGGCCCGCTACCGCTGTGTCCTGTTCTTCCTGCCCTCGTACGGAGCGGTCCCGACCATCTGTCAGGGCGATTGCACCGGGCGAATTCTCGAGGCACCGCGGGGCGTGAATGGCTTCGGCTACGATCCGTACTTCTTCAGCGATGAGCTGGGAAAGACCTTCGGCGAGGCCAGCGATGAGGAGAAGGACAAGGTCAGCCATCGCGGCCGGGCGTTGCGGGCCTTGGCCGAGCGGCTCATGAAAAAAGAGCGGCCCTCAGGTTAAGATTCTGCGCTGTACAAACGGGGTGTGGCGCAGTCCGGTAGCGCGCCTGCTTTGGGAGCAGGAGGTCCCGGGTTCGAATCCCGGCGCCCCGATTTTGAGTAAAAACCAACCCCGCCGACTGTTGTGGGTGGCGGGGTTTTGTGTGACTTGATCGGGCTGCGGTGCCGATCGTATCAGGATCGTAACCGGGCCGCCGGGGCGTTGGGCCACTCGAAAGGATCGGTTTAGCTTTGACTGATATTGGGCGTAACCCGTCGGTGCCCCCTGAAATCAATGCGGCGGTCATAGCCTGGATGGGAGAGCAGGGCTGGAAGGTTGGCCCTGCTCGGTGGGAAACTGAACCGGAGGCCGGGTTTCACGTCTGGCAGGAGAATGGCGGGCTGGCGAGGATATCACGCGCGCTGTGGGTATCCGAGTCCATGGTCAGGCATCTAAAGACAGAGCAGCTGATCGGAGTGCTCGACAGAGAGGAGATGGCGCAGGAGATTCGGATCAGCCTCAAGGTTCGCATCGAAGAACGGGGCGCCGAATACCGCATCTCCGTCGTTCCCAGACGGTCGGGGGAATGGCCTAAGCAGGAATAATCAATGGGTCGAGCAGAAACCTTACCCACGCCGGATCCAGGCTTCGACGAGGCGACGACATGACCTACGATCCACCTCAGCCGTGGTCCCCCTCCG
>DATBSM010000008.1:0-6703 GCA_036559785.1 Gemmatimonadales bacterium | reverse complement strand
GATGACCAGAGAGCGCAAGGCGTCACGGGCGCGGCCGCCGGCATTGCGGATGACGTGTGCGTCCCCCTCCTCCAGCCCCAGCGCGCGGGAGGGGATGATTCGCGCATCCATACAGGTCACTATCGCCAGCCGGCGACCGGGAGGCATGGGAAGGTCCCCGCGGTCGAAGGTCTCCGCGTATTCCTGGTTCGCCTGAACCAACTCATCGATTACTGACATGGTCTCGTCTCCGGTTTCCGAGTTGTGGGTTTGAGCTGGGAGCTCGGAGCTGGGGGCTTCTGGCTCCAAGCTCCCAGCTCCTAACTCCTGGCTCCCGACTCCTACCGCGCTGCCGCCACGGGTTCGGCCTTGGTTGTCGTGGTCTCGGTGAGCGCCTCGCCGAGCGCCTGATCCAGATCCGCGATCAAATCCCGGACATCCTCCAGCCCGACCGAAAGGCGCACCAGCTCGGGGGTGACGCCGGTGGCGCGCTGTTGCTCCGGCGAGAGCTGCTCGTGGGTAGTGGATGCTGGGTGGATGATCAGTGACTTCGCATCGCCCACGTTTGCCAGGAGCGAGAAGAGCTTGACCCGGTCGATCAACGCGCGTGCCACCGCGTGGCCCCCTTTGACCCCGAAAGTGAGGACGCCCCCGAACCCGCCCTTCAAATACCTGGTGGCGTTCTTGTGCTCGGGATGGGTCTCGAGCCCGGGGTACGACACCCACTCTACCCGCTTATCCTGCGTCAGCCACCGGGCAATGGCGAGCGCATTGCTCGAGTGTCGCTGGATCCTGAGCGGCAGCGTTTCCACGCCCTGGAGGAACAGGAACGAGTTGAAAGGCGAGAGGGCGGGGCCGAGATCGCGCAGGAGCTGGACCCGGAGTTTGATGATGAAGGCAGCCGGGCCGAAGGCCTCGGTGTAGACCAGGCCGTGGTACGACGGGTCGGGGGTGGTGAATTCGGGAAAGCGCGTCCGCGAGGATGGGCTGGCCCAGTCGAAACGACCGGCATCCACCACGACGCCGCCGATCGCGGTCCCATGTCCGCCGATCCACTTGGTCGCTGAATGCACGATGATGTCCGCCCCGTGGTCGATCGGCCGGCTGAGGGTGCCCGCCGCGCCGAAGGTGTTGTCCACGACGAGCGGGATCCCGGCGGCGTGGGCGATGTCGGCCA
The DNA here is from genome assembly GCA_036559785.1 of Gemmatimonadales bacterium. Classification (GTDB taxonomy): domain Bacteria; phylum Gemmatimonadota; class Gemmatimonadetes; order Gemmatimonadales; family GWC2-71-9; genus CAVVWJ01. Next base: position 5,547 of record DATBSM010000008.1, on the reverse strand, counting down.
GGGCCTCGAAGTTGGGCACGTCGAGCCGGGGGTTCCCGATGGTCTCGACGAACAAGAGACGGGTACCGCCATCGATGGCCGCGCGCACCTGATCGAGGTTGTGAATGTCCACGAACTTGGTGGTGATGCCCCATTTGGGCAGAGTGTAGGCGAAGAGGTTGTAGGTCCCGCCGTAGAGCGTTTGGGAAGAGACCAGATTGTCACCCGCGGCGGCGAGGTTGAGTACGGTGAGCGTCGTGGCGGCCTGCCCGCTCGCCACCGCCAGTGCCGCCACCCCACCCTCGAGCTCGGCGATGCGCTTTTCGAACACGTCGCTCGTGGGATTCATGATCCGGGTGTAGATGTTGCCGAAGAGCCGCAGGCCGAAGAGATCCGCGGCATGCTGGGTATCGTTGAAGACGTAGCTCGTGGTGGCGTAAATCGGGACGGCCCGGGCGTTCGTGGTCGGGTCCGGGGCCTGGCCGGCATGGAGCGCCAGGGTGTCGGGCTGGTAGGTCATGGACGTGCTCCTCGAATGTAGGAAAGAAAAAGGGCCCGGATCACGTTGTGTGGTCCGGGCCTCGGTCGTCGGGTGAAAACGAGAGTGTTAGCTCTCCGCCTCCTGCCGCATGCACGCCGAATGCTCGGTCCACCCCGTGAGGAGAAGACACATGCAAATTCGGCAACACATCTCGGACTGGAAGCGCACCACTCGGACCTCGTTCTGAGTTGCCGGGAGCAAAAAGCCCCCCGGGCCTGGAAAAGCGCGGAGGGCAGCGTCCGGCGCTTTAGCTCTTTGGTTCGGACCCAATGGCCCCGGCGGGAGCAAGTGGCCTGAAATCCACCGCCGACGATCTACACTACATGCCAAGGTCGACGCTGTCAAGCGGAGGGCGTCGAGCTTCCGGAAAAAGTGCTTGCTGCATCCCTGCCACCGGGGTATTTCTTCCGGCGTCAACGCCATCATCTTAACTCTACGCAGCTCCATCGACTCCTATGGCCAGCAACGCTTCGTTCGACGTGTCCACCGGTGCCGACCTCCAGGAGGTCGACAACGCCGTGAACCAGACGCTGAAAGAGATCGCCCAGCGGTACGACTTCAAGGGAACCCACTGCACAGTGGACTTCGACCGCCTGAAGGCCGAGATCCGGCTCAGTGCGGATGATGAGTTCCGCATGGATGCGCTGGTAGATGTCCTGAAGACCAAGATGATCAAGCGCGGGGTTCCCGTGAAGAATCTCAAGCTAGGCGAGGTAGAGCGCGGCACCGGTCAGAGCGTCCGGCGGACCCTCACCCTCACGCAGGGGATCCCGCAGGACGTCTCGAAGCGAATCGCCAAGGCAATCAAGGAGGGTGACTTCAAGAAGGTGCAGACCAGTATTCAGGGTGATGAGGTGCGGGTGACGGCTCCTTCTCGCGACGAGCTACAGGCTGTCATCGCCTTTCTCAAGGGCCAGGATTTCGAGATCGAGCTGAAGTTTGGGAATTACCGGGGCTAACCGGCGGACCCTCTGGCGGCGGCCCACCGCGCTGATCCTCGGCGTATTGGCGGGTTGCACCTCGAGGTCAGTGCCCGCCAGGCCTGCGGCCCCGCCGTCACCCAGCGCTCGCGAAGCTGAGATCCGGATCGGCCTGTACGTTGGCGCCGCGTCGGCCTCCCTGGGGGGCGGGGGTTCGGTTGCAATCAATGAACCGGACGGTGCCCGCATTGCCACCATTCCGCGGGGCGAGCAGTGGCAGGTGAGGGTTGCCGGCCCGGGCTTGGCGATAACCAGCCCGAGCGGCTGGGTGTCGCCCCAGCTGGAGGCGGTGTCGCTCGCGGCGACCGATCCCCGTGCCCCGTTATGGGTAAACGGCAGGGCCTATCGCGGCGTGGGCGAGATCATTCGCGACCGGACCGGTCTCACTATCGTCAATCGGCTGGGCGTGGAACTGTACCTCCTCGGCGTGGTCTCGGCGGAGATGGGTCGCAGGAGCTCTGCGGAACAGGCCGCCCTCCGGGCACAGGCGGTAGTCTCCCGGACGTATGCCCTGAAGAATCTCCGCCGCTGGCGCGCCGCCGGGTTCGACCTGTACGGCACGGTCGCCGATCAGGCCTACGGAGGGGTGGCGGCGGAGACCGCGGAAGGTCGGGCCGCCGTGAGCGAGACCAGAGGACGGGTGCTCACTTACGACAGCGCCTTGATAGAGGCGTTCTACTTCTCCACCTGTGGTGGCCGGACCGCTGAAGGGTATGAGGTGTTTCGCGGGGCGGTCCGGCCCTACCTCCGGTCGGTGTCCGATTTGAACGAGCGCGGATCGGCCTACTGTAGCATCTCGCCGCGCTATCGCTGGCGGGAGGAGTGGAGCGGTGAAGCCCTCCGTACCACATTGCAGCGGAACCTTCCCCCGGTGCCCGGGACGATGAGTACAGCCATCGTGACGGTGACCGATCTCAGAGTCACTCAGCGCTCGGCCTCGGGACGGGTGGAACAGCTCGCGATCGGACTGGGCTCTACAGAGGTGCGAGTAGACGGCCACTCCCAGATCAGGCAGGTCCTGCGCCTGCCCAACGGCCAGCTGTTGCGAAGCACCGTCTTCAGCGTGATGGTCACGGGTGCCGGCCGCAACGTGACCAGTGTGGTGATCGATGGCGCCGGCGCCGGCCACGGCGTCGGGCTGTGTCAGTGGGGCGCGGTCGGCCGCGCCCGTGAGGGACAGGATTACCAGCAGATTCTTGCGGCCTACTATCCGGGTACCAGGCTGGAGCGCCGTTACTGATGGAGGGGGGAGCCATGACCGGCGGCCGCAGCGGAGCCACGAGCGAGCGACTCAAGGTGGGGATCGTCGGCGGTGGTGCGATCACGCAGGTGGCGCATCTGCCTGTGCTAAAGAAGATGCGCAGCGTGGAGGTGCTGGCCATCTGCGATACCGATCTTCTCAAGGCACGGGCTCTGGCGGACCGCTTCGGGATCAAGGATGCCTTTGACGACATCGAGGACCTGCTGCGCTACGAGGCCCTCGATGCTGTCGTGATCTGCTCCCCCAATCATCTGCACGAGTCGCACATTCTGGCGGCGCTCTCGGCGGATCGACACGTGCTGGTGGAGAAGCCGCTCGCCATGACGGCCACCAGCGTGCAGCGCATCCTTCGAGTGGTCGAGAAGCGCGACAAGGTCGTCATGGTCGGCATGAACCACCGCTACCGCCCCGACGTGCAGATTGTCCGCAGCTTCGTGCAGAGCGGCGAGCTCGGCACTATTGAGAGCGTCCGGGGGAGTTGGCATGTCTTTCGGCCGGGACGAACCCAGCTGGGCTGGCGTCAGCGGAGGGACCAGGCGGGGGGTGGCGCCATGCTCGACCTCGGTTTGTCGGTGCTCGATCTGGGGCTCTGGCTGGGTGGGAGCTCGCCACCGGGGCGGGTGAGCGCAAGCCTGGAGGCCAGCGGGAAGGATCGAGCCGTCGAGCAATCGGGCAGCGCCTTCGTCATCTGCGAGAACGGCATGTCGATCTTCGTCGATGTCACCTGGCGCCATCTCGGGGAAGGGGAGCGGTTCGGCGTCGGCCTGCGTGGCAGCAAGGGCACGGCCGGGATCAACCCCCTCAACGTGTGGAAGGACCTCCACGGCATGGCGGTGGACGTGTCCCCCACCGGCTCGGTAAGCCGGGAGAACGCATTCACCGCCTCGTACCGCGCGGAATGGGCGCACTTCCAGGCGGCGATTGCGGGGGAAGCGCGAGTGCCCTCGCTCCAGGAGCACCTCGTGCTGCACAAGGTGGTGGACGCCATTTACCGCTCGGCGGTCGACGGTCGAGACGTGGAGCTGTGAGGGGGGGCAGCGGGGCAGCGGGGCAGCGGGGCAAGCCGATAGCGGGGCAGCAGGGCAGCAGGGCAGCCGCCCGCTCCACGATCTCGCTGGTACTTGTGCTTGCCTTCATTGCCGGGACGTCGACCGCGCAGCAAACGGCCCCGCGTCCCCGCGGCCCGGCGGCCCCGCAGACTGCCCCGCCGCCCCGCCACCCCGCTGCAGAGCTTACCGTCTACCTGATGACCATGGGCCCCGGAAAGGCCGTGTGGGAGCGGTTCGGGCATAACGCGATCTGGATCCACGACCCGGTGCAGGGAACCGACAAAGCCTATAACTACGGGCTCTTCGACCTGCGCCAGGAAAATTTCCTGGTCCGGTTCCTCCAGGGTCGGATGTGGTACTGGATGCAGGGCTTCCCCGCGCAGTCCTACGTGGAGCTCTACCGCCGCGACAACCGATCGGTGTGGGTTCAGGAGCTCGAGATCCCGCCGCCGGCCCGGCGCGAGCTCCAGCGGTTTCTGGAGTGGAACGAGCGACCCGAGAACCGGTTCTATCACTATGACTATTACCGGGACAACTGTTCCACCCGGGTGCGGGACGCGCTCGATCGAGCGCTTGGCGGTCGAATCCGACAGGAGACGTCTGAGCTGGCCACCGGCCGAACCTACCGATTTCACACCCGGCGACTGACGGCGAACGATCCTCTGGTCTACACCGGCCTGCTGTTGGCCCTGGGTCAGCCGGTGGATCGTCCGCTCTCCGCCTGGGACGAGATGTTTCTTCCCCTCGCCGTGCGGGAGCATCTACGGCGCATCACTGTCCCCGGAAGCGACGGACGTCTCACCCCCCTCGTTCGATCGGAGCAAACCCTGTTCGAGTCCAGCGATACTCCGCCCCCGGATCGTCCGCCGTTCTGGCTGCCGGTTTACCTGGGCATCGGCGTGGTGCTGGGCTCGGTCATTTTCCTGTTGGGCGCATCGGCCCGGCGCAGCCGCCTCGCTCGCAGCGGTCTGATCGTAGTGAGTGTAGGCTGGGCGCTGCTGGTGGGTATGATAGGTCTTATCCTGGCCGGCCTCTGGGGGCTTACCGACCACGCCGCGGCGTACGACAACGAGAATTTGCTGCAGGCCAATCTGCTGGCGCTGGGACTGCTCTGGTTGGTACCGAAGGCGCTCCGAGGATCTACCACCGGCAGGCGGGCACTGCTGCTCGCGGCGATCGTGCTGGGGCTCTCACTGCTTGGCTTGGTGCTGAAGCTCCTTCCGGCGTTCTATCAGATGAACGGCGAGATCATCGCGCTCGCGCTGCCGATCCACCTGGGAGTTGCGGCGGCACTCTGGCAACTGCGTCGTTCGCACCAGACGCGAGATTTCCCCTAACCTTCTAGTTGCCCCGCTTCCCCGCTTCCCGCCTCCCTTAACGCACCCGTTGCATTCCCTCCCTGGCCGCCGGGTAGTCTGGAAAAGTCGTCAACGCCCGCTGGAAATGCTCTTCGGCCTTTGTCTTATTCCCCTCGCTCTCGTAGAGCAGACCCAAGCTGTATTGCGTGAGCGCATCGGTCGGTATGGGGGCCGCCTGGGCGCCCGCTGCATTGCCAGCCGGCAACTTCACAGCGGCGAGAGTTTTCTCCGCCAAGCTCTGAATGATGCGGGAGAGGTCGGCCCGATCCTGGAGAGTGGGCTCGCTGTTGGACACCACCTTGAGGATCTGACCGCTCCCAACATCCACTACGCGGGCATCGACTCGGAATTTCCCGTAGAAGTCGGCGAAGTTCCCTGT
>DATBSM010000007.1:0-1989 GCA_036559785.1 Gemmatimonadales bacterium | reverse complement strand
GGCAGCCTGAGCTCGGCGCCACCCTGGAAGCGGTGCGCGACAGTGGGGCAGCCGGCTTTTATCGCGGCTGGGTGGCGAGCCTCATTGTTGCGGAGATGAAGCGCGGCGGCGGCCTGATCAGCGCGGCCGATCTCGCCGCATACCGGGCCATCTGGCGTGATCCGATCGAGATCTCCTATCGCGGCCACACGATCTACTCCATGCCCCCTGCCTCGTCGGGTGGGGTGACCATGGGGGAGATCCTGAACATCATGGAAGGCTACGACCCGCTGCCACCGTTTGGGTCCACGGCCCTGATGCACCGGGAGGCCGAAGCGATGCGGCGTGCGTTCACCGACCGGAACCGCTACCTCGGCGATCCAGGATTCGTGCAAAATCCGGTCGAGCGTCTGCTCTCGAAGGAATACGCCGCGGAGCTGCGCAAGCAGATCGGCGACCAGGCTTCGGTCACGCCCAAGTTCGAGCCCGGCGCGGAGGCCGGCGCCTCCACCACGCATTACTCGGTGGTTGACGCGGAGGGGAATGCGGTCAGCTGCACCACGACGCTCAACAACAGCTATGGCAGCGCGGTCACCGTGACGGGAGCGGGCTTCCTGCTGAACGATGAGATGGACGACTTCGCCACCTCACCGGGCCAACCCAACATGTACGGACTGGTCCAGGGAGAGGCCAATGCCATTGCTCCGGGCAAGCGGATGCTATCCGCCATGACGCCGAGCATCGTGCTGGACCGCGACAAGCAGCTGTACCTGATCACCGGCACGCCCGGGGGCCCCAGGATTATCACTATGATTTATCACGTAATTTCAAACGTGATCGATCACAGAATGCGGCTGGCCCAGGCGGTAGAGGCACCTCGAGATCATCACCAGGCCCTGCCCGACAGCCTTCGGGTGGAGGGCGAAGGATTTCTACCGGAGGTTCTGGACAGCCTGAGAGCCCGGGGTCATGGAATTTCGATTCAGGGTAGGTGGGGGGACGTCGAGGCGATCATTCGCACGCCGACTGGATGGCAGGGCGTCAGCGATCCGCGAAGCGGAGGAGGAGGGGCGGGGTATTAGACAACCGTGAGCGGGAAGAGAAAACGTGAGCGGTAAGCGGGTGTGCACTTCCCGCTTACCGCTCACTGCTTTCCGCTTACGCTTTTCTTCAGCTCGTCGGCGAGAACCGCTCGTCTAGGGACAGCGTGACCGTCGTGCCCTGCGGCAGCACCACGTCCCGGTCCTTCGTCTCCACCGCTCGCTGAGCCCCGACCGCACCGCCTAGCACACCACCAATGATCGCGCCCGTCGTGCTTCCACCGATCACTCGGCCGACTACGGCGCCGACCGCGGCACCGGCCGCGGGCTTGGCAACGTCACCCGCGTTGGTGCCCCGGCCCTGGAGCTCCGTCGTGACGCCCTCGATTGTGGCCGAGAGGGGGTAGGAGCGGCCGTTGATGCTTACCCCTGTGGCGTCCAGGGTGAGCGTCCCGGTCTTGTCGCTCTTGTTCTCCGATTCCTTGATCGCCGTGACCTTCAACACGACCTCGGAGCCGGCGGGAATGACGACGCGACCAGAGTTGTCTTTGACATCGGATGCGACGGTCGCGGTGACGGTATCGCCCACCTTATTCTTGTGCGAGCGAATCTCGGCGTTGGTGGACGCCATGATGGTCGTGCCCGCAGCAAGGGCTCGTGGTGCCGGCGCAGGAGCCGGGGTGCTCGTCCTGGGCTGTGACGGAGCCGCCGCCGGGGAAGATGGCCGCTTGTAGCGGGGCTCAGCCGCGGGGGCGCTCGCAGTGGGACGGTCATTCAATTCGGCGCTGGTATCGACGGGGGCCAGCTGCAGATCACGACTCAGGCTGTCCGCCGTGGCTGTATCCCCTCTGTCGCCGCCGCCACAGGCCGCGACGGCCATCAACGTAAGCGCTGTGATCATCGTTCTCGACATCTAAGCCTCCTTGGGAGTGACTTGCTCGGGTTTTCCTACCCGGCGACATTTCAGCCC
>DATBSM010000006.1:0-2445 GCA_036559785.1 Gemmatimonadales bacterium | reverse complement strand
TCTTGTTCGTCTGCGACGAGGACCCCGAGCGAGGCTGGTCGGACGTGTACACGGTGCTCGACGGGCCGAAGGGCACCGACGGCTCCGGGCCTTGCTCCAGCCTCCCCCCCACCAACCTCAGCGGGTGGTCGCTCCGTGGCCGTGTCCCGGTCGACGACCTGCGATTCGAGCACCACGAGCGGAGCACCTACGTCACGCGCGGATCGCTCGAGCGCTCGCTGTCCGCGGCCGGGCTGTGAGCCCACGGTGGGAGGATTCGATGAAGACGACACTCGGCCTGGCCGTCGCCCTCGTGGCACTGTCGGCGCCGGCCAGGGCCGGCTCCCAGGGGGCCGTTTCCGGCACCGCCACCTCGCCCGACGGGATCCCCATCCGCTATGACGCGGCCGGCAAGGGCGATCCGGCGCTGGTGTTCGTCCACTGCGGGAGCTGCAACCGGGGCTTCTGGGACGGGCAGATGGCCTACTTCGCCGCGAAGCACCGCGTGGTCGCGCTCGACCTGGCCGGCTACGGCCAGAGCGGAGTTGGGCGCAAGGACTGGACGATGCCCGCTTTCGGCCAGGACGTGGTGTCGGTGGTCGAGGCGCTGGACTTGAAGCGGGTGGTGCTCATCGGCCACTCGCTTGGCGGGCCCGCGGTCCTGGAGGCCGCGCGCCGTATGCCGGGCCGCGTGGCCGGCCTGGTGCTGGTGGACACGCTGGTGGACTTTGAGTTTAGGTTCCCGGCCGAGGAGATGGAGAAGGCCCTGTCGGCACTGCAGGCCGACTACCGGGCCACGACCACCGCCTTCCTGTCGCAATACATGTTCTCGGCGAGCACGCCCGAGCCCGTCAAGGCGCGCGTGCTGGAAACGATGCTGTCGGTGCCGCAGGAGATTGCCGTGGCCGTCGCCCCGCTCAGCATGTACGACCCGCGGCCGGCGCTGCGCGAGATCAAGGCCCCCATCCGCGCCATCAACTCCGACCTGTTTCCCACCAACGTGGAGGTCAACCGCAAGTATGTCCCCGGCTACCAGGCGGCCATCATGAAGGGAGTGGGGCATTACCTCATGCTCGAGCAGCCCGAGGCCTTCAACGCGCTCCTGGCGGAGGCCCTGCGCGAGCTGGCCCGGAGCGGCGGACGGCGGTGAGGCTGCGGGTGTACTGAAGAACGATGTCGTGCCCGGTGCTCGCGGTGGCCTTCGGCCTGCGACGTTACGTTTCCAGGGATAGAGGTCTACACACCCACCCGCTCGGCGCCATGAAGTGGAATGGAATCGCGCTCATCAACTTGGTCACGGCTTGGTCACGAAACACCCGCACGAACCGTGCATCACCGTGCTGTCTGAAGCCGAGATTCGCCATATTCGGCACGTTACGTGCTCGTAGGTTCTGCTGCTCGGCCCTGGCGGCTTTTCGTAATCAGCAGGTCGTCGGTTCAATCCCGACCGCCGGCTCCATGATTGACACCCGGTTCCAACAGCCGTCAGCGGAAGTTCTCGACCAGCATCAGCTCGGACTGTCCCTCGGGCGACTCGGAATAGAGGATCCACTCCTCGTCGGGAGAGACGGCCAGCCCATAATGCCCCGAAGAACCGACCACGCGAAACACCTCCGTCGTCCGCCCCGAACCGAAGTCGAGAACGTGGATCGCGTACTCGCTGCCTCGAGCTCCTGGCCGAATCGTCGAGTAGTAGAGGCCGCTCCGGGTGAGAACCCAGTCTTGCCAAAAGGAGACGGGCCCTCGCACCACTTCGGTTTCCTCTCCGCCCGCAACCGGCACTCTCCAGATTCCGATGGGATCTTTGCTGTTTGTGTAGTAAAGATGGCGGCCGTCCCAGGATTCCTGGGCGTAGAACCTTACGCCCCGTGTGACCTGGGCCGCCGGGCCCCCCGCGGAGGGCATCTTCCAGATCTGCCTGCTGCCGCTCCGATTCGAAGAGAAGTAGATCCAGCGCCCATCTCGGGACCAGGTCCCGACGTTCTCCTCGGAAGACTCCGAGGTGAGTCTGCGCGGCGCCCCGCCATCGGCGTCGATGACATAGAGGTTCCAGTCCCCCGCCTCGATGGAGTCGAACACCAGTTGGCGGCCGTCGGGCGACCAGCGGGGCGTGCCCGCTTGGGCCTCGAAGGTCGTCAGCTGGGCCGCGTTCGTCCCGTCGCTGTCGCAGACCCAGATGTTGCTCACACCGCTTCGGGCGGACTCGAAAGCGATCTTCCGGCCATCGGGGGAGTAGGCGGCGTTGCCCTCTCCCTGGCTGGAGGCGATCAGCTTCTGCGGCTCCCGATTGCGCGTCGACGCTCGGCGGCCCCCGACCCGCCAGATGGCCTGCGGTTGGATGGTGACCTGCTGGTACACCATGAGGTTCCCGCGGATGGACGGATAGCCCGCGCCCAGTCCGAATACCGGCTGGGGCTCCCCCCCCGCCACGCTCACCCGGTGGATGTTGCCTGCATAGCCCGTCGT
>DATBSM010000005.1:0-3600 GCA_036559785.1 Gemmatimonadales bacterium | reverse complement strand
CTTCTGCGCCTTGAGCGCCGAGTCGCCGGTGAAGGGCGAGCCTTTATCCAGCTTCACGATCCAGCCCAGGCCCGCCTCGAGCGGCGTGGTGTTCTCGTCGATCTCGTTCCCGTAGAGGGCATAGCCCATCTCGGTCCGGAGCGAGTCGCGCGCTCCGAGCCCAATCGGTTTCGCGCCTGCGCCGATGAGCGCTTCCCACACCTTGACCGTGTCCCGCTCCCGGCAGTAGAGCTCGAAGCCATCCTCGCCGGTGTACCCGGTGCGGGATATAAAACACTCGGCGCCGGCCACCTTGCCGATGACGAAATGGTAGTAGGCGATATCGGGGAGATGAGTGGAGCTGAGCGGCTGGAGCAAGCCCTCGGCATGGGGGCCCTGGATCGACAGGAGCCCAACCTCGCCGGAGATATCCTTGAGGCGGACGTTGATGCCGCCCTTCTGTTCTACGATGTGCTCCCAGGCGCTCGCCGTGTTCGAGGCATTGACCACGATCATGAGCTTGTCCTCGAACCGGTACACGGTGCAGTCGTCGACGAAGGTGCCTTCGGGCGTCAGGATCGCGGAGTATTGGACTCCGCCGGGCTCGAGCGCGCTGACATCGTTGCAGGTGACCCGATTCACGAAGGCGTTCCGGTCGGGCCCGGTGATCTCGAACTCGCCCATGTGGGAGACGTCGAACACCCCAGCACCGGTGCGCACGGCGTGGTGCTCGGCCAGGATGCCGGTGGGGTATTGCACCGGCATCTCCCACCCGGCGAACGGGACGATCTTGGCGCCCAGGCTTCGGTGCGCATCGAACAAAGCGGTACGTCTCAGCGTCGGAGTAGCTGTCATCTTTTCCTCAAGAGCGTGAGCGGGGAAGAAAGAACGTGAGCGGTAAGCGGGCGCTGGAAGCGGACTTCGTCAGGTGACATGCTTTTCCTGCTCACCGCTTACGCTTTTGCTTTTCCCGCTCACGCTGTCCCCATAAGCGTTGCCATGATCGCCTTCTGCACGTGAAGCCGGTTCTCCGCTTCGTCCCACACCCGCGATTGGGATCCATCGATCACGTCTTGCGCCACTTCCTCACCCCGATGGGCCGGGAGGCAGTGCAGGAAGATGGCACCTGGATCGGCGCGTTTCATCAGCGCGGAGTCCACGATGTAGCCCTCGAATGCGCGGGCCCGCTTCTCCTGCTCCTCCTCCTGCCCCATGGAGGCCCACACATCGGTGTTGACGACGTGGGCGCCGCGCACCGCCGCTTTCGGATCGGTGGTGACCGTAATCGTGGTCTTTTTCTGGTTGCGCGTGAGAATCTCGGCGTTGGGCTCGTACCCCCTGGGGCAGGCGAGCCGAAGCTCGAAGTTGAGACTGCCCGCCGCGTTGATCCAGCTGTTGGCCATGTTGTTTCCGTCTCCCACCCACGCGACCACCTTGCCGTCCCAGCCGCCGATTGCCTCGCGAATGGTCAGCAGATCGGCCATGACCTGGCAGGGATGCAGCAGATCGGTCAGCCCGTTGATGACCGGGATGGTGCCGTAGCGGGCGAGCTCCTCCACGTCACCATGGTCGTAGGTCCGGATCATGATCCCGTCGAGGTAGCGGGACAGGACCCGAGCGGTGTCGCGGATCGGCTCGCCCCGGCCGAGCTGAATGTCGCGCGAGGAGAGGAAAAGTGCGTGCCCGCCCAGCTGATACATGCCCACCTCGAACGACACCCGGGTACGGGTGGAGCTCTTGGCGAAGATCATTCCCAGCGTCTTGCCCTGGAGTGGCTTCTCGCGGTAGTCCCCGCGTTTCATCCGGGCCGCCAAATCGAAGACCGCGAGCAGCTCGGCCTTGCTGAAGTCAGGGATGGCGAGGAAGTGACGGCCGGGACTCACGATAAATCTCCGGAGGGAGTACGTCCCGGCCGTCATCCTGAGCGAAGCGAAGGATCTCACGGGGGACTCGGGAGGGGATTGTAGCCGAGCCTGAGGGGTTAAGGCAACCGCAATTGACGTAGCAGCCGCTCGAAGCGGCGGTCGGCGCGGAGCGAGTCCACTCGCGGATCGCTTCGCAAGTAGACCACCAGATCGGACCGCTCCCGGAGGGACCGCTCGAGGAAGGCCAGCGCCTGGGCCTTCATGCCGAGCGATGCCTGGAGGCAGGCAATCAGATAGGGTGAGACATAGCGTTGCTCCCCCTCCTGGCGAAGCCGCAGCAGGATGGCCTTCGCCTCCTCCGGGCGGCCCGACCCCGCGTAGACCTGACCGAGCGCCACCTGCACCTCGGTGCGCTCGGCCGCAGCCTCCAGGGGAATTCGGAGCCGGGCCTCGGCCTCGGGAAGGTTGCCTGCGGCCAGCTCCACCGCTGCCAGGTAGAACTGTGGCCGCCAGGCGGTCGAGTCGATCTCGATGGCGCGCCGGAGGGCCTCCCGGGCCCGGCCGTACTGGCGAGCGTGGAGATAATGCCAGGCCAGGTGCTGCATCATCAAAGGCGAGACCGGGCTGAGTCGCAGGGCGTTTTCGCTCGCCGCTCGAGACTCGTCGATCCGCCCCATGGCCAGGAGGTATCGAGAGTACTCGGCGTACGCCTCGGGCAAGGCTGAGTCCAGCAAAATGGCACGCCGGAACTCGGTCTCGGCCCCGCTCCAGTCGCGGTCGTAGCCGAAGCGGATGGTGCCGAGCGTGGCGTGCGCCTCGGCGAGGGTGCTGTCCAACTCCAGCGCCCGCACCGCCGCCTCTTTCGCCAGCGGAGTGGCCACCAGCGGCGGCAGCGCCTCGAAGGCGCCGCGCAGGAGATAGGCCTCCGCCAGCGCCGCTGAGGCCAGAGCGAAACTCGTGTCGAGACGAACCGCGCGGGTGAGATCGTCGATCGCCCGCGGTGCGGCCCCCGGTATCTGCTGATCCAGCAGATATCGGCCGGCGAGGTATGCGTCGTACGCATCCAGACTGGTGGAGGGCCGTTCCGGGGCGGCAGCAGAATCGGCCACGCCGGGGAGTCTCAGGGTTGCAGCCACTGCATTCCGGATCTCGTCCTGAACCGCGAAGATCTCGGCCGGCACCCGCTCATAGGTTTCCGACCAGAGATCGAAGCCTGCTTCCACGTCCACCAGGTGTGCGGTGACTCGGAGGCGATTGCCCGACCGGCGGACGCTGCCCTCAAGCACCGTGCCGACGTTGAGCGCCCGGCCGGTCACCCGTGGATCGCCGTCGCGTGGCACGGCGAACGCAGACGAGCGGGCGGCAACCCGGAGACCGGAGAGCCGGCTCAAGGAGCGGGTCAGCTCCGCCGCCACTCCGGGGCCGAGATAGTCGTCGGCCGAGTCAGGGCTGGTGTTTCTGAACGGCAGAATCGCCATGGAGTTGGGGCGAACCGCTATGGGCGCCGGCTGCCCCCGCTCGGGAACCGAGGCTCGGAGCCAGAGGCTCACGGCCAGGAGACCGAGCACCGCGGCGCTGAAGAAGACCCAATGGGGCGATAGCCGCTGCCGGGCAGTGGCTGGGCGGTCGGGGGCGGGAGCCGAGGACATGCCAGGCCCTAGAGGATATATCGCCTGAGATCGTCGTCGCTGATGATCTTGACCAGCCGCTCCCGGACATCATCCGCATCGAACACGATCCGCTTCTCCGGATAGTC
>DATBSM010000004.1:0-5694 GCA_036559785.1 Gemmatimonadales bacterium | reverse complement strand
CCACGAATCCTCCTACATCGATGATGGCGCCGTGATCGGCACCGGCACCAAGATCTGGCATTTCTGCCACGTCATGCCGGGAGCGGTCATCGGCGAGCGGTGCAACCTGGGCCAGAACGTGGTGGTGATGCCTGGCGCGCGGCTGGGCAACAACGTGAAGGTCCAGAACAACGTCTCCATTTATGAAGGGGTCGTGCTGGAGGATGATGTCTTCTGCGGACCCAGCTGTGTGTTCACCAATGTGGTCAATCCGCGGAGTCACGTGTCGCGGAAGGCCGAGTATCAGGGGACCCTGGTCCGGCGGGGAACCTCGATCGGGGCCAATGCCACGATTCTCTGCGGGATCACCCTTGGGGAATACAGCTTCATCGGGGCGGGGGCCGTGGTTCGGAGCGACGTACCGCCGTTCGCCCTTATGGTGGGGGTGCCGGCTCGGCGGGTGGGCTGGATGTGCCAGTGCGGTGTTCGTCTTCAGCCCCGGGAAGGGCGGGCAACCTGCAGCGCCTGCGGCGCCTCCTATCGCGAAGCGGAGGGACTTCTGCGCCAGATTGACCCACCCCGTCCACTCGGCTAACTTCTCTGGCTGCCGAAGGTTCCGTACTCTTCCCTCCACAGGGTTCCCGTGAACGTACCCCTGCTTGACCTGGTCGCGCAGTACCAGACGATCAAGGACGAGGTGCTCGCGGCCATGATGGCCGTCATCGAGCGCCAGGGCTTCATCATGGGCCCCGAGGTCAGCCGCCTCGAGGCCGAGATCGCGCGGCTGTCCAACGCCAAGCACGGAATCGCCTGCGCCAGCGGCACCGATGCACTGCTGCTGCCACTCAAGGCCCTGAACCTGAAGCCCGGGGACGAGGTGGTTACCCCCGCCTTTACCTTCTTTGCCACGGCGGGCACCGTCCACAACGCCGGCGGCACGCCGGTCTTCGTGGACATCGACCCTGCCACCTTCAACATCTCGCCCCGCGCCATCGAGGCAGCCATTACGCCTCGCACCCGGGCGATCATCGTCGTTCATCTGTTTGGCCAGCTTGCCGTCATGGAGGAGATCGGAGCCATCGCCGCCCGTCACGGCCTCCCGGTAATCGAGGACGGGGCCCAGTCCATCGGCGCCCGCCGAAAGATCGCCGGCACGTGGCGCATGTCGGGGGAGTTGGGAACCGTGGGTACCCTCTCCTTCTTTCCGACCAAGAACCTTGGTGCCTGGGGCGACGCCGGCCTCATGGTGACGCAGGACGACGCCTTGGCCGAGCGGTTGGGGCGTCTCCGCTTGCACGGAGGGTCCCGGCAATACCTCCACGAAGAGGTGGGCACCAACAGCCGGCTGGATTCGTTGCAGGCAGCGGTTCTGCTGGCCAAACTGCCGCACCTGGCGGCGTGGAACGACGCACGCAAGCGTAATGCGGCCCGCTATACGGCGGCCTTCAAGGGCCATCCGGAGATCTGTCCTCCGCACGTCGACCCGGCCAACGACCACATCTTTCATCAGTACACCATCCAGGTGCCGCGCCGGGATGAGCTGCAGACCCACCTCAAGTCCAAGGGTATAGGGCACGCGGTCTACTACCCGCTCGCGCTGCACCTCCAGCCGTGCTTCGCTCATTTGAATTACCGCCGCGGAAGTCTCCCGGTCACTGAGGCCGCCATGAAGTCGGTGTTATCGCTCCCGATCTATCCGGAGCTGACTCGGGAACAGCAGGACGCGGTCATCGAGGCCGTGCAATCTTTCTACCGTTGAGCCCGGTCGCATGAGCGTTACCCAGGACCTGATCGCCAAAGCCGAGCGCCGCGAGATCCTCTTCGGGATCGTCGGACTGGGCTATGTGGGCCTGCCCCTGGCGGTCGAGCTGGCTCGTGCCGGCTATCGGGTCCTCGGGTTCGACGTCAACGCCGACGTGGTAGAGGGACTCAACCGGGGGCGCTCGCACGTCAAGGACGTCACCAACTCGCAGCTCAAGGAGGCCATGGAGGGCGGTCGCTTCAGCCCGATCACCGACATGACACGCCTTTCGGAGCCCGACGCTATCTCGATCTGCGTGCCGACGCCGCTCTCCAAGTTCAAGGACCCGGACGTCAGCTTCATCGTGGCCGCCACCGATGCGGTCAAGAAGCGGCTGCGCCGGGGGCAGGCCATCATATTGGAGAGCACCACGTATCCCGGCACCACTCGAGATATCATGCTGCCGGCTCTCGCCAGCACCGGTTTGAAGGTTGGGCAGGACTTCTTCCTGGCGTTCAGCCCGGAACGGGTCGACCCCGGCAACAGCAGCTACGGAACGCGCAACACGCCAAAGGTGGTGGGGGGAATCACGGCCGATTGCCTGGCAGTGGCACTGGCGCTGTATAAGCCGGCCATCGACACCTTGGTTCCGGTATCCACTACCGAAGCGGCGGAGCTGGTCAAACTTCTGGAGAACACCTTCCGCAGCGTAAATATCGGGATGGTGAACGAGATGGCCATCGTCTGTGACAAGCTGGGAGTCAATGTCTGGGAAGTGATCGAGGCTGCGGCGACCAAGCCGTTCGGCTTCATGAAATTCCTTCCCGGACCGGGGCTGGGCGGCCACTGCATCCCGATCGATCCCCACTACCTCGCCTGGAAGATGCGGGGGCTCAACTACAAGACTCGGTTCATCGACCTGGCCGGTGAGCTGAATACTGAGATGCCGCTATTCTGGGTTCGGAAACTGTCTGAGGCGCTCAACGGCCAGGGAAAGGCCGTCCAGGGGGCCTCGGTGCTGGTGCTGGGGGTGGCTTACAAGCGGGACATCGAGGACATCCGGGAAAGCCCCGCTCTCGACATTATTAAGCTGCTCGAGGGTCAGGGAGCCCGGGTAAGCTATTTTGATCCCCACGTGCCTCGCTTCCGCGAGAACGGCCAGGAGTTCCGGTCAGTGGAGCTGACGCCGGAGGTGGTGGCGGCGGCCGATTGCGTCATCGTTGTCACCGATCATTCGGCCGTGGACTATAGGATGATCAAACGCCACGCCAGGCTGGTGGTCGATACGCGCAACGCCATACCTAAAGAGGCTTGACATGCACGTGGCGGTAATCGGAAGCGGTTATGTCGGGCTGGTGGCCGGAGCGTGCCTGGCAGAGACGGGTAACGACGTCACCTGCGTGGATGTCGATGCGGAGAAGATCGCGCGGCTGCAGCGGAACGAGGTGCCGATCTACGAGCCCGGTCTGGAGCCGATGGTGAAACGCAACCAGGAGGAAAAGCGGTTGACGTTCACCACCGACATCGGTTCGGCGGTTCGGAGCTCCCGGGTCATCTTCATCGCAGTGGGAACCCCGCCGGGAGAAGACGGCTCTGCCGACCTGAAGCACGTCCTGGCGGTGGCTCGCGACGTGGGTCGCCACATGAACGAGCCCAAAATCGTGGTCACCAAGTCCACCGTTCCGGTGGGCACGGCCGAGAAGGTGCGTTCCGCGGTCAAGGCGGAGACCGACGTTCCCTTTGCGGTGTGCTCCAATCCGGAGTTCCTCAAGGAAGGCGCTGCGATCGAAGATTTCATGAAGCCGGATCGCGTGGTGGTGGGAGTGGATAATGATGAGGCACGCGAGGTCTTGGGCGAACTGTACGCCCCCTTTACCCGGCAAGGCGGGAATCGGGTTCTGTTCATGGATATCGCTTCGGCCGAGGTCACGAAGTATGCGGCTAATGCCATGTTGGCGACCCGCATCTCTTTCATGAATCAGATCGCGCTGTTCTGCGAGCTCGTTGGTGCCGACGTCAACAGCGTTCGCCTGGGCATCGGATCGGATCAGCGGATCGGACGGGCCTTCCTGTACCCCGGACCGGGATACGGCGGCTCCTGCTTTCCGAAGGACGTGAAAGCGCTGATTCGTACGTCGGACGAGCTGGGCCTCTCGCTCGATGTCCTCAAGGCAGTCGAAGAGGTCAACGAATGCCAGAAGCTGGTCGTTCTGCAGAAGACGCTGCGCTACCTCGGCCAAGACCTCAAGGGCAAGATCATCGGCCTCTGGGGACTGGCGTTCAAGGCCGAGACCGACGACATGCGGGAGAGCCCAACGATCCCGCTCATCGAGGGGCTCCTCGCCGCCGGGGCGCGGGTGCAGACCCATGATCCCAAGGCCACCGACTCGGCCCGGGTAATTTTCGGCGACCGGGTGATGTACGCCGCCGACCCCTACAGTGCCGCTCACGGAGCCGATGCGCTGATCGTCATGACCGAGTGGCTGGTCTACCGGAATCCCGATTTCGAGCGGGTGCGCAAGCTGCTCCGGCGCTCGCTGCTGATCGACGGGCGCAATCTCTACGACCCTGAGAGAATGGCGGGTCTGGGCTTCGAATATCATGGGATCGGCCGGGCGCGACGGTGACTCGAGTCCTGGTGACGGGCGCGGCCGGATTCATCGGATCCCATCTGGTTGAGGCGCTTTCTGCCCAGGGAGATGAGACCCTGGGGATCGATAATTTCGATCCCTTCTACCCCCGGCCAATGAAGGAACGGAACCTGGCCGAGGTCGGGCACCCGCGAGGATTCACCTTCCGGGAGCAGGACATGCTCGATGTGTCCGCCCTGCGCGCCCTGCTCACGCCGGACACCGTGATCGTGCACCTGGCTGCCAAGGCGGGGGTGCGCCCATCATTGGCTGACCCGGTGGGGTACGCCACCGCCAACGTCACCGGCACAGCGGCCGTGCTGGAAGCGGCGCGCCAGGCGGGCGTCAGCCGCATCGTCTTCGGCTCGTCCTCCTCGGTGTACGGCGACAGCACTCCGGTGCCGTTTCGTGAGGACGCCGTGGCCACCGACCCCGTGTCTCCCTACGCAGCCACCAAACGCGCCGGTGAGCTGTTTTTGAGCTCCGTGGCCCCCATCTACGGTTTCAGGGCCGCGTCCCTTCGCTTCTTCACCGTCTATGGTCCCCGGCAGCGGCCCGACCTCGCCATCCACGCCTTTGCCCGGAAGATGGTTGAAGGCCGAACGCTGACCCTTTTCGGAGATGGCACCCAGGCCCGCGACTACACCTATTGCGACGACATCGTCGCCGGGGTTCTTGCCGCCGTAGCCTGGACCGCCACCGCGCCGATCGGCGTCGAGTCATTCAATCTCGGTGGCAGCCGGTCGATCCCGACGGAGGCGATGGTGTCCGAGATCGCCGGCGCCCTCGGCATCAAGCCCAGTATCGAGTGGGCACCCATGCAGCCGGGAGATGTGCAGCGAACTTCCGCCGATCTCACCAAATCCGGCGCAGTACTGGGCTATGCGCCCAAGACACCGTTCTCCGAAGGCATTCACCGGTTCATCCGATGGTTTCGGGAGGCCTATGGCCGGGCAGACTGAGCTCCTGCTGGCACGCGCCCGGGAGCGATTTGTGGTGCAGGACTACTATGGCGCAGTTCACTTGCTGGAATCGGTGGTGGACTCCGGACGGGCATTTGCGGACGTCCATCATCTTCTCGGCGTATCGCTCTCACTGCTCGGCCAGGCCGAGCGAGCGTTGGCCGAGCTCAGACGGGCGCTGGAGCTCAACCCGCACTATGTCGAAGCCCTGATTCACCAGGGGCTGGTGCTGAACGAGCTCGGTCGCACCGATGAGGCGCAGGAGGCATTCGGCCACGCGGCCGAGCACCTCGCCAAGCCCACCGCAGGCCTTCCGGCGCCGGTTGCGGCCCAGCTGGCCAACCGGCACGCCGACCTGGCCGAAA
Source organism: Gemmatimonadales bacterium (assembly GCA_036559785.1). GTDB lineage: Bacteria > Gemmatimonadota > Gemmatimonadetes > Gemmatimonadales > GWC2-71-9 > CAVVWJ01. The sequence goes on along the minus strand of DATBSM010000004.1, from coordinate 17 downwards.
CCTACGCCAGCGCCGGC
>DATBSM010000003.1:0-10234 GCA_036559785.1 Gemmatimonadales bacterium | reverse complement strand
GGCCGCGCGGGCTTCCGCCATCCCCGGCGCGAGCTCGAGCGCCTGCTGGCTGGCGGCCTCCGCCTCATGGAGGTTGGCCCGGCTCGGATCCCACCACATGAACAGGAACGAGCTGCAGTCCGCTGTCCCGGCGTAGGCCGGTGCGAAGGTGGGATCGATCTCGATGGCCCGGGCGAACATCCGGCGGGCGTACTGCAGACTCTTCTCCCGAAATAAGTTGAAGGCCTGGCGCCCGCGAAGATAGAACTCGTAGGCCTCGACGCTGCCGGTTCTCGGCTTGTCAATGGCGCGTTTCTCCTGATCGGTGAGCACGACGCGCAACGCGCGCACGATGTTCTCCGCTATCTCATCCTGCACCGCAAAGACGTCTTCCAGCTCGCGGTCATACCGCTCCGACCAGAGGCAGTAACCGTCGGTCACGTTGATGAGCTGCACGATGATCCGGAGCCGGCTGCCGGCTTTCCGCACACTCCCTTCCAGCACCGTGCTCACCCCGAGCTGCTCACCCACATCCCGGATGTCCTGATTCTTGCCCTTGTGGGCGAATGCCGAGGACCGGGAGGCCACCCGCAGCGCCTGCACCTTGGTGATCGCGTTGATGATCTCTTCCGCAATACCATCACAGAAGTAATCCTGGTCCTTGTCCGGACTCATATCGGCGAACGGCAGTACGGCGATCGACTTGCCGCTCGCCTGCTGGGGAGAGACGATGGTGGTATCCGTTCCCGGGGACGCGCTCTCGTCCGGCACGGTGGCGAGCGCCTGAACCAGTTGCGTCGCGCTGGTGAAGCGGTCCTGCGGATTTCTGGCCAGCACCCGCGACACAACCTTCTCGAGGACGCTCGACACGCCGGGCCGGTAAGCGCGGAGCGAGGGTGCCGGCTCGGTAAAGCGCTTGCCGATGACGGCCTGGGCCGTGGGCCCGGTAAACGGCGGTTGCCCGGCCAGCATCTCGAACAAAACGCAGCCGAGGGAGTAGAGATCGCTCCGCCCGTCGAGCTCCTCGTCGCCCGAGGCCTGCTCCGGGCTCATGTAGGCTGGCGTGCCGAGCGTGAGCCCGATCTGGGTAAGGGCGGTCTCGGCGCCCGAGCTCACGGCCTTGGAGATCCCGAAATCGGTGACTGTCGCCTCGCCCTCGTGGAGCATGACGTTTTCGGGTTTGATGTCGCGATGGACAACCCCCTGGCCATGGGCGTACCCCAGCGCGGAGGCGACCTCCCGGGTGATGCGCAGTGCCTCGGCGAGTGACAGCCGCGGTTCGCGGCTCAACCGGCCCCGCAGCGATTCTCCCTGGACATACGGCATCACGTAATAGAGGAACCCGTCGGCGGCCCCGGAGTCGATCAGCGTCAGGATCCGGGGGTGATTCAGCCGGGCCGCGATCTCGACCTCGCGCTTGAAGCGCTCAAGCTCGACACTCGCGGCGAGATGGGGATGGAGGATCTTGATCGCAACGTCACGACGGTGCTTTCGGTCCTGGGCCAGGTAGACGGTGGCCATTCCCCCGCGCCCGATCTCCCGCTGCAAGTCATAGCGATCGCCGAGGGCGGCTTGCAGGCGGTGCTGGAGGCCGGGCACGGAATGAAAATCCTGGGCGGGCATGATCAAGGATACTGAGCGAGCCCCTGTCCCGCTAATCTTCCACCATGCAGGACATCAGCAACGCCGAAGAGCGGCAGCGCAACCTCGACCGCATGAAGCGGCGGGCCACGGGCCTTCTCGTGATCATGGGTGCGGCATTTGTTGCGGCCAGCTTTCTGGAGCCCCGCTACGCCTGGTTGGGGTACATACGGGCCACGGCCGAGGCCTCGCTGGTGGGCGGTGTCGCGGACTGGTTCGCGATCACCGCCCTCTTCCGCCATCCTCTCAACCTGCCGATCCCCCACACCGCCATCATCCCCAACCGGAAGGACCGGATCGGGCAAAGCCTGGGCAACTTCGTCCAGAACAACTTCTTATCTCCCGAGGTCCTCGCGGCGAAGCTGCGCGCGGCCCAGATCAGCTGCCGCGCGGCCGAGTGGCTCGCGCAGCCGGAGAACGCGCGCAAGGCGGCGCAGCACGTCGCCTCGGTACTCCAGGGGGCCGGCACGGTCATCCACGACGAGGACGTCCACGCGCTGCTCGACCGGAGCGTCATGGAGCCCCTCCGCCGGATGCCGATCGCGCCAGTGTTATCGAAGGGGCTGGAGCTGCTTACCGTGGACAACCGGCATCAGCAGCTGCTCGACCGTGTCATCCACGGGCTGACCCGCCTGGTGGCGGAGAACGAGATCCTGATCCGCGATCGGATCCGCGAGGAAAGTCCCTGGTGGGTACCGGAGATGGTGGACGACCGGATTCATCGGAAAGTTCTGGGGGGGATCGAGCGGACCCTGTTCGAGGTGGGCGCCGATACGGACCATCCGCTCCGGCGGCAATTCGATGAGCTGCTGTCCGAGTGGATGGTGCAGCTGCAGCAGTCGCCGGAGGTCATCGCCCGGGCAGAGGCCATCAAGCAGCAAGTCCTGGATCCCGAGACCAGCGGGCGACTCGCCGCGTCGCTGTGGGACGAAGTGAAGGAGGCGCTGGGCCGCAAGAACACGCCGGGCGAAGGCGGCGCTATCGATGCCGTGGCCCGCGGTCTCTCGGCACTCGCAAACGCGGCTTTGGAGGACGAGGCTCTGCTGGAGAAGGTGGACGGCTGGGTGATCGGGGCAGTGCTGAGCGTGGTAGAGCAGCATCGCCACGAGGTGGGCCAGCTCATCGCTCAGACCGTGAGCGCCTGGGACCCGGAGGAAACCTCCCGTCGCATCGAGTTGCTGGTCGGGCGGGACCTGCAATACGTGCGCATCAACGGCACGTTGGTTGGTGGGTTAGTGGGCCTGATCATCTACAGCGTGACCCGGCTGATGTAATAGATGAAGCGGGCGGTAGCCTCGTCTCCCTTCGCGAGACTCGGGCGGTAAAGGCGGTAACGTTCCGCCTCGGAATCTACCGCCGCAGTATCTACCGCCGCAGTATCTACCGCCCGCTTCATCTACCGCCCCACCGTCCCCACGGACACGTCCGGCACGTCGCTCCATCCCTCCCACGCTGTCGGAGCTAGCACGTACCGCATGGCGGGCTTCTTGTCCACCTCGAAGCTCTCCAGCACCGTCCGATAGCCTTCGCGCGCGGTGGTTCTCAGCTTGCCGCCGTAGCCCCAGATGAACCGTTCCGCCGACCTCAGATCGTCCCAGACCACGTACCACACCAGCGCCGGACCCCCCGGCGTGGGAAACACCCGGTATCGATCGCCTGCCCATCCGATCGGGCCGCTGGTGCGGACCTCTCGAGCCCCGGACAGCCGGGCGGTGAGCACCCGCATCTCGCTCTCCCCAAGCACATCCTCGTGGATGACCTCGGAGCTGGGCGGCAGCGTCAGCCGCAGGGGTGCATCGCCCCTGAGGTAGCGATCGGGAAACAGGATCTGCTCGGTAGAGACCGGCATCCGGGGCCCGTAGGGCACGGTGTCCCGCAGGGGGGAGGTCTTCCACCAGTGCAGGAACTCCGCACCTGCGAGGTAGGGAAAGATCAGGGACTCGCGAACCACCAGGGGCGCCTTGGCAAAAACCGGCATGGACGACTGCTGCTGCCGGACCTGCTCGCGATAGAGCTCCCAGAACTCGGGGTTGGCGCCCACATCCTGCCCCGGCGCCAGCACCTCTATGGAAGCCAGGGTCGCCTGCCCCTCGAGCACGGCCTGCGCGGCGGTCAGCCGGTCGTTGTTCGAGGTGTCGTGCAGAATGGAATCGAGCGGGATGTACTGCCCCTGCAAGGCATGAATCATCTCGTGCGCCAGCACCAGCCGGAGCTGCACCGGGTCGGCGTCGGCGACCGCGAACAGCGTGGCCGAGTCGGGGTCATAGTACCCAGCGACCTGCTCGGTGTAGAGGTCCTCCAGAAGCGCGCGAAGCTGGAGCGTATCTGGCAGCAGGCCGAACAGCTTGTACGTCGTTTCCAGGCCTTTCAGCTTGGCGGGCGGGAGCTGCTCATCGAGCTTGCGGATGAGGTAGGCCCGCACCTGCGAGCGGGACCGTATGGCCACCCGCGGGTTCGCCTTGAAGGTGAGACCCGTCGCCTGTTCGACCGGGGCCCGGAGGCTGTCCACCAGTTCCTGCAGGCGGCCGGTTCGAGAAGTCGTCGCCGGGGCGTCGCCGCGGCAGGACAGGAGTGGTGCCGTCAAGACGACGAGCGCCGCCATCCCGAGCAGCACGAAGGGGCGCAGTGCGGTGCCAGCGCTCGAGCAGTGCCGTGTGATCATGCGCCGGTGAGGTATTGGGCGTACCAGCCGATGATTGCGGGGCCGGCTTCATAGGCGATTGCGGCCCCGATCGCGAGGAAGATGCCGAAGGGAACCAGCTTCTTCCTCCCCATCAGCAACAGTGGGACGAAGACGAGACTGCCCGCCAGCGCTCCGAGGAAGATGGTGAGCAGTACTCCTTGCCATCCAACGAAGGCTCCGACCATCGCCATCATCTTGATATCGCCGCCTCCCATGGCGTCCTCCTTGAACACCCAGGTTCCCACGGTACCCACCAGCCAGAGAAGGCCGAAGCCCACCGCTGCGCCGATCAGTGCCGTCCCCAGACCCGGCAGACCACCGGCCAGGCTGAATAGGAGACCGATGACCAGGCCACCCCAGCTGAACTCGTCGGGAATGATGTACTGGCGCGCGTCGGTCATGGCGATGCCGAGCAGAATGGTGCCGAAGACGGCGCCACGGAGCGCCTCGATGGTGACCCCATGACGCCACGCCATGTAGGCCCAAATGCAGGCGGTGGCGAGCTCGATCAGCGGGTACATCATCGAGATCGGCTGGCCGCATCCGCGGCAGCGAGCCCGAAGCAGGAGCCACGACACCACCGGGATGTTCTCGTACCAGGCGAGCCCCCGGCCGCAGCGCGGGCAGTGCGAGGACGGACGGACGATCGACTCCTTGGGCTCCGCCCCCCAGCGTAGGATGCAGACGTTCAGGAAGCTGCCGATGGCCGCGCCGAACAACGCCGCGGCAGTAATCTCGAAGGCACCGGCAGAGCTCAGTTCAAACGGCACGCGTCACCTCATGCAGGAGGATGCCGGCGGCAACCGCCACGTTGAGCGACTCAGCCCCTGGAGTCAGGGTGATCCCGATCCGTCGGTCCGCTGCCGCATCCATGATCGGACCCACGCCAGCCCCTTCGTTGCCGACCACCAGCAGAACGGGTGGTCTCTGCGGGGTCCGCTGGGGCAACCGGCTCAGATGCTCCCCGGCCATGTCTGCCACCCAGATCTGGGCCCGCTGGAGACGGGCCCATGCCACCAGCTCTTCGGGCGTCGCCGGAACGGCCGGCAAGCGGAAACTCGCACCCATGCCACCCCGGAGGACTTTCGGATTGGTGAGATCGGCGGTGCCCTTGAGCGCGACGAGCCCAGCGGCTCCCAGCCCCAGGGCGGTGCGCAGCATCGTGCCGACGTTGCCGGGATCCTGTACCCCGTCCAACACCAGGGTGGTGCCCCCGGGGAATAGGCGGATATCCGCCAGGGTCCACTCCTTCGGCTCGACCACTGCCACGATGCCCTGGGGATGCTCCGTGTCGGTCAGCCCGTCCAGTTCCTGCTCGGTTACCACTTCGATCCCAACGCCCTTCGCCAGCAGCGCGGCTTTGAGCGCCTTCCCCCGGGTGGTAGCTTCCAGCGCCGGCGACACGGCGGCACCGCGGACCGTGATTGCAGTTGCGAGCGCCTCCTCGACGAGGCGCACCCCTTCGGCCAGGGCCAGACCACGCCGCTCGCGCCCGCGGCGGCGGCGGAGATCCCGGATCAGCGTCTGAAGGGAGCTGCTCATGGAGATACTCACCCGATGAAGATCGCGCTCACGATTGCCGGCTCCGACTCCGGTGGTGGCGCCGGCATCCAGGCCGACCTCAAGACCTTCCAGCAATTCGGCGTGTTCGGTACCTCGGTGATCGTGGCTCTCACGGCGCAGAATACGCTGGGCGTGCGCGCGGTCGAGACCGTTCCCGACTCGATGATCGCGGCACAGCTCACCGCGCTGGCGGAAGATCTACCCCCAGCTGCCCTCAAGACCGGCATGCTGGCGGAGGCCGGCGTCGTTCGCCGCGTCGCGCGCGCTATCCGGGAAAACGGCTGGGCTCCCCTGGTCGTGGATCCGGTCATGGTCTCGACCTCGGGCGCCCGTCTGCTCACGGTCGAAGCGGAGGAAGTCATCCGCGACGACTTGCTGCCCCTGGCCGCCCTGGTGACACCCAACATCGATGAAGCCGCGCTCCTCACCAGCCGTGTGGTTCATGACGTGGCCACGATGGAGCGCGCCGCCACAACGCTGCTGCGGTTCGGAGCCGGCGCGGTCCTGCTCAAGGGTGGTCACCTGTCGGCCGGGGAGATCGTGGACATTCTGGCCACGCCCGCCGGCATCCGTCACTTCACCCACACGCGGATCGAGACCACGTCCACCCACGGAACCGGCTGCACGCTGTCGGCTGCCATCACCGCGGGCCTGGCGCTGGGCCGTCCGCTCGAGGACGCCGTTGCCACAGCCCTCGATTTCGTGCACCGCGCCATTGCGGCGGCTCCGAATCTTGGGGCCGGTTTTGGCCCGATCAACCACACGGTGCCCGCGACTACAGTCGTTCGATGACTCCTTCGACCAGCCCCGCCAGCTCGTGCCGCACCCGATTGGCAGTCTCCATTACCTCGACATGACCGAGCTTCGTCGGTGAGATGCCGGCGGCCAGATTGGTCACCACCGAAAAGCCGAGACACCTGAGGCCGCGTGCGCGAGCGGCGATGACCTCGACCGCGGTGGACATCCCGACGGCATCGGCACCCAGCCGGTCCGCCATTCGGATCTCGGCCGGGGTCTCGTAGCTGGGACCGAGGAGCTGGATGTACACGCCTTCGTCCAGGGCGATCCGTTTGCTCCGCGACACTTCACGGGCAAGTGCCCGGAGCTCCTTGTCATACGGGTCCGACATGTCGGGGAACCGCTCTTCGCCTGAAAGCACCGGCCCAATGAGCGGATTACGGAAGGTCAGATTGATGTGATCCGCGATCAACATCACCGTGCCAGACGAAAAGGTGCGTCGAATGCCTCCGGCGGCGTTAGTGAGGATCAGCGTCTTGATGCCAAGGGTGGCGAACACCCGGACCGGGAGGGCCGTGGTCGCCACGTCGTGGCCCTCGTATAAATGAAAGCGGCCACTCTGGACCAGTACTTCCTTACCGCCAAGCCTGCCCGCCACCAGCTCGGCTCCATGCCCGATCACAGTCGTTTTGGGAAAGCCTGGAATCTCGCTGTAGGGGATGGTCAGCGGATCATCCATGACCTGACTCAGAAATCCCAGACCAGATCCCAGCACGACGGCGACACTGGGCCGTCGCTTGCCCAGTCGGGCACGAACGGTGTCGGCTGCAGCCTCGATCTGGGTCAGAAAGTCCACCGCAGGGAGATGGGAATCAGGCTCTTGAACCTGGGGTCGCCGAACATCCGGAAGTATCGAACTTCGAGACCCGGGCCAGGGCCTGAGCGGCGGAACGGGACGATGAGACCTGCTGACGCACCGAAACGGATGAGGGACGTTCCCTCTGAGGCCGAATCGTACAATCCGATCGTGGCGAGTGGCTGAAGCGGATTTGCTGCCGACGCCTTCCGGTAAGTGGCCCCCAGCTCAAACCCCAGAAGGGTGATGCCGTCGTCACGGATCGGAGGGCAACCCCCAGGCGGACAGACATCCCCTGATTGATCGCTGCTGCTGTAGCCGTGAGCTGCTACTCCTGCCTCCAGGAACAGAGCCGTCATCGGCTGCAAGATCCGAGACAGGCGCAGGTTCCCGCCAAATGAGCTGCCCTGCTCTGTCCGCAGGATCGCACCACCGCCCGCCCCCACGACCCAGTGCGGTGAGGGGATACTCTGGGCCTCTAATGAGCCGCAGACGCTCATCAGGAGGGCACAGACGGCGACCTGACTTGTTGCGCTCAGAGGAGAATCCCCGCAATCGTGGCGGAGAGAAAGTTGGCCAGAGTGCCCGCGAGCATCGCCCGGATGCCGAGCCGGGCCAGGTCGCGCTTCCGCTCGGGTACCAATGCGCCAATCCCACCGAGCTGGATGCCCACGGAGCTGAAGTTGGCGAACCCTGCCAGGGCGAACGACGCGATGATGAAGGACCGAGGGTCCAACTGATCCTTCATCGGTCCGAGCTGGGCAAACGCGATGAACTCGTTCAACACCATGCGGGTCCCCAGGAGGCTCCCGATCGTGCCGCTGTCTTGCGAGGGTACACCCATGAGCCAGGCGATCGGCTGGAAGATCCAGCCGAGCACGGTCTGGAGATTGGGCGGAAACCACTCGGCATATCGGTGAATGGCCCCGAAACCACCGTTCAGCAGCGCCACCAGTGCCACGAACGAGACCAGCATGGCGATGACATTGAGCATCAGGTTCAGGCCTTCGCTGGTGCCGCGCGCCGCCGCATCGAGGAGGTTCACGTCCTGCTTGGGCATATCCAGCTTGACCTTCCCATACGTCTCCGGTACTTCGGTTTCGGGCTCGAAGAGCTTGGCCATCATGATCGTCCCCGGCGCGGTCATGATGACGGCGGTCAGCAGATGCCGCGCCTCGATCCCAAAGGCGATGTAGGCCACCATGATCGATCCGGAGATGTGGGCCATCCCCGACGTCATCACCGTCATCAGCTCCGAGCGAGTCATACGGGCCAGAAAGGGGCGGATGGTCAGTGGGGCCTCGGTCTGACCCATGAAGATCGAGGCCGCCACGTTCAGGCTCTCAGCCCCGCTGGCTCCCATTACCCGGCTCATCAGGATGGCGAACGCCCGCACGATGAGCTGCATGATCCCGAGGTAGTACATGATGGCGAAGAGGGCGCTGACGAAGATGATGGCAGGCAGCAGCTGAAACGCGAAGATGACCCCCAGGCTCGAGTTGGGCTTGCCCAGCTCACCGAAAACGAACTGTGAGCCCACGTACGAGTAGTTGAGAATGGAGGTCACGAAGCTGCCCAGCGCGCGGAACAGCTGCTGACCAGCGGGAATCCGGAGCACGAAGATCGCGAACAACAGCTGGAGTCCCAGACCCCAGGCCACGACCCGCCAGCGGATTTGCTTCCGGTTGTGGGACAAAGCGATGGCGATCGCCAGGATGGCAACAATGCCGAGAAGCCCTCTGAGGCGAAGCAACAGTCCCGGTCGCTCGACCGGGGGTCGAGACGCGGTCTGCTGAGGGGCCGCGACCGTCGGAGAATCGGTCTGAGCCCCGGGCGACTGCTGGGCCAGCACACGACTCACGCCCTGCCAGGTGAGTCCCGGGACCACCCAGGCCGCGAACAGCGCGCCGGTGAGCAGGAGAATCGCAAGGATCGCAGCACGCATGCTCACGTCTCCCTCAGCGGATGTCGGCCAGCTCGTCCCGCGCCCGGCTCAGAAGCTCGAGCCGCTCGGGCAACGGCAGAAACGCTCCCTCGAACCCGTTCAGGATCATTCGATCGATCTCAGCTCGATTGAAGCCGAGCTGGTCGTGCGCCAGCCAGTACTCATCGCTCAGGGACACCCCGGCCATGAGCCAGCCATCGGTGCACAAGGTGACATTGAGGCCGCCATCAAAGTAGCCTCGCACCGGGTGTTCCGATGCCCGGCTCACCGCGCGGGTCTGCACGTTGCTGGTAATATTGGCCTCGATCAGGATCTGCCGGTCGCGAATGTAGGCCTGGAGGTCCGGGCTCTCGTACAGCCGGGTCCCGTGCCCGATCCGGTCGGCGTGACACAGCTGCACGGCATCGGCAATGGACTGGGCGCCGGCCGCCTCGCCGGCATGTACCGTCACTCCCAGAAGCCCCCGGGCCGCCACGTCGAATGCGGCCCGGTGAGTACCCGGAGGACGTCCGGCCTCTCCTCCGGCCAGATCGAACGCCACCACGCCCTGATCGCGGAACGCAACCGAGCACTCCGCGATCTCGACCGACACGGCCGGATCGTAGTGCCGCAGCGAGCAGTTGATTACCCGGGCCACGACGCCGAAGTCGCGCTCACCCCGGGCCAGCCCCCGAAGCTCGGCCTGCATGACCTCCTCCAGCGTCATGCCCTGTCTCTGGCTCAGGTGCGGACAGTAGCGGACCTCGAGATAGCGGACGTTGTCGCGGGCCGCGTCCTCCACCATCTCGTAGGCCACTCGCTCGACCGCCTCGGGAGTCTGCAGGAGCGG
>DATBSM010000002.1:0-4916 GCA_036559785.1 Gemmatimonadales bacterium | reverse complement strand
CCTGCCCGCCGGCCGGCTCATCAGCCGGAACTCGTCCAGCCGCATCATCGGGTCGTCCCGTAGCTCGATGTCCACCCCGGTCAGCTTGGTCAGAGTATGGAACAGCCGGGGCTCCTCCTCCAGCAGATAGAGCGCCACCTCGGGATGGAGCCGGACCGTAAGCTGCCGCTCGCGCCGTTCGTGGCCGGCCCGCTTGAGTGCCCGCTCCAGCCGCCGGGCCACTACTTCGGGAGTGAAGACGCGCCCACTGGCGGCGCAGGTGGGGCAGTCGGTGGTCATCGAATGCCAGAGAGATGGGCGCACCCGCTGGCGGGTCATCTCCACCAGGCCCAGCTCGGAGACGGCCAGCGCCTTGGTGCGGGCGCGGTCGCGGCCGAGGTGGGTCCGGAGCTCCTGGAGAACCTTGTCCCGATTGGACCGGGTCTCCATGTCGATGAAATCGCACACGATGATGCCGCCGATGTCGCGCAGGCGGATCTGCCGGGCGATCTCCTTGGCGGCCTCGATGTTCGTCCGCAGGATCGTCTTCTCGGGATCCTTCTTTCCGGTGTACCGTCCGGTATTGACGTCGATGCTGATCAACGCCTCAGTCGGCTGGATCACGAGGGACCCACCCGTCGGCAGCTCGACCCGGGGCTTGAAGAGATCGCGGATCTCCGACTCGATGTCGAACTTGTCGAACAGCGGGGTGGGATCGGTGTAGAGATGGACCCGGCTCATCAGGTCGGGATCGATCTGCTGGAGGTACTGCTCGATTTCGTTGTATAGCTCCTTCATGTCCACGTGCAGGGCATCGACCTTGGCGCTGAACAGGTCCCGGATGATCCCCCGGGTCAGGCTGGTCTCTCGCTGGAGCAGAGCGGGCGCCCGGCGCACGAAGCTCTTCTTCCGGTTGATCTTCTTCCATAAGGCGAGCAGGGAGTCGATCTCACGACGGAAGTGATCCTCCGTGACTCCTTCGGCCACCGTCCGGACGATCACGCCGCCGGAGTCCTTGGGGAGCAGCTTGGTGACCATCTCCCGCAGCTTCGATCGCTGCTCGCGGCTCTCGATCTTCCGGCTCACCCCGACCTTCGAGGCATAAGGCATGTAGACCAGGAACCGTCCCGGGAGGGAGATCTGGGCGGTGACCCGGCAGCCCTTGGAGCTGATCGGCTCCTTGGTGACCTGGACCGGCAGGCTCTGGCCCTTCTTCAGGATGTCCTGGATGTTGGGGAGCGCGCGGCGGGGAGAGATCTCGCGCTGGCGAACCTCGGCCACCGGTTTCTCGCTGGCCGCGCCACCATTTCCGCGGCGGCCCCGGCGGCGGTCCCGGCTGCGCCATCCGCCCTTCCGGTCGGGCGCGGCCGAATCGGCCGGTGTCTCGGTGCCGGCATCAGCCGGCTCTACGCTGCCTTCTTCCACAGGGGAGGCTTCTTCCTCTTCTTCTTCCGGCTCCTCGTCCTCATCGGGCTCGAGGAGGTCGGAGGCGTGCAGAAATGCGCTCTTCTCCTGGCCGATGTCCACGAATGCGGCCTGGATGCCGGGGAGCACCGCCTCCACCCGGCCGAGGTAAATGTCGCCCACGGTGCGGCGATGGTCGGGACGGTCCACCAGCAGCTCAACCAGCCTATCGTCTTCCAGGATTGCCACGCGGGTTTCCCGCTGGCTCCCGTTGATCAGGATCTCACGCTTCAAGTATGACCTCGTGGATATCACCGGAGCGCGGGCCCCGATGATTCACTCGCCCCTAAAGGAAACGCGCTGTCCGCCTGGCCTGCCCACGCCGAGAGAGGAGCATGCCGCGAAGAGCGCGTCGCTGCTGGGGCTAATTATATGTAGCGGGCGATCTTAGAGCAATGATGGAGGAGGGCTATTGGCTATGGGCTATTGGTCATGGGCTATTGGCTATGGGCTATTGGCTCAAGCACACCTCCGTGGGTCACTGGCTTGACCGCTACGCGCAGCGATCTCGACGCTCGTCCCACTAACCTGTTCTGCCCATTCGGTATGGAACCATTCGAGCCGAGCTTTGCCAATAGCCAATAGCCAATAGCCCATAGCCCTCAATCAACCGTCTCCCCGAGAATATGCCTCCCAATCACGATCCGCTGGATCTCGCTGGTGCCCTCGCCGATCTCGCAGACCTTGGCGTCCCGCATCATCCGCTCCACCGGGTAGTCGGTGGTATAGCCGTAGCCGCCGAAGATCTGGACCGCCTTGGTCGTGGCGCGCATGGCCAGCTCCGAGCAGAACAGCTTGGCCATGGCCGCCTCCTTCTTGAACGGCCGGCCGTTCTGCTTGAGCCAGGCCGCGTGGTACAGGAGGTGAGTGCCCGCCTCGATCTCCATCGCCATGTCGGCCAGCTGGAAGCTCACGCCCTGGAAGCTCCCGATCGGCCGGCCGAACTGCTTTCTGACACCGGCATAGCGTAAGGCCTCTTCGTAGGCCCCTTCGGCGATGCCCAGCGAGAGCGCTGCGATCCCGATGCGCCCCGCATCGAGGGTCTTGAGGAAGTTGATGAAGCCATAGCCGACCTTACCAAGGACGTTTTCCTTCGGCACCACGGCGTCCTCGAAGATCAGCTCGCGAGTATCGCTCGCGCGCCAGCCCATCTTGTCTTCCTTCTTCCCGGCGCGCACACCCTTCGTCTTGGGAAGGTCGGGTGCATGCCCGATGCCCAGCTTGCGGCACTGCTCGAGGTCGACGGTGTCCTTGGTGACGATGAAGCTGGTGATGCCCTTATTGCTCTTGCCCGGCTCGGTGCGGGCGGTGATGACGAAGATCTCGCCCACCCCGGCGTGGGTGATGAAGATCTTGGAGCCGTTGACCAGGTAGTGGTCGCCCTTGTCCACGGCGGTGGTGGCGGTGCCTCCCGCATCGCTGCCCGCGCCCGGCTCGGTCAGCCCGAATCCGCCGAGCACACGGCCGGAAGCCAGCAGCGGCACGTAACGGCGCTTCTGCGCCTCGGTGCCGAACTCCATGATAGGGGAGGTACCGAGGTTGGTGTGCGCGCTGATGGTGAGCGCGTGACTGGCGTCGATCTTGGCCATCTCGTGGATGGTGATGTAGTACGACAGCTGGTCCATGCCGGCGCCACCCAGCTCGTCACTCCAGGGCACGCCCAGGAGGCCCAGCTCCCCCATGGCCTTGATGTTGTCCCAGGGGAACGTGGATGTGCGATCGAGCTCCCGGGCCACCGGCGCGATGTGGCTCTGGGAGAAGTCGCGGACCATCTCGCGGACCTGATGGTGCTGCTCGGTAAAGTAGAGTGAGTCGTCCATAGGAGCACCAAGCTAACCGATCGCACCGGTCTGGTCCAACCGGGCGCCTTGCGCTCGTTCGTTCCGTGCTGAATTATTTGCACCATCCCGCCGGATTCAAGCTGCCGCCATCGCCCACACTTGGAGAATCGAGTATGCGTCACCGCTCGTCCGCCGCCTTCATGATTGCGCTCACCACCGGCCTCGCCGCATGCGGAGGCGACAAGGGCCCGGATGCCAAGGCCAATCCGATGTCCCAGCTTACCTCGGCCGTTAGCCAGATGGAGAAGATGACCCAGGGCATGACCGCCTCGGCGAACCGCAAGCCGGTCCCACCGGTCAGCTTCAAGGTGCTTATTGACTACCTGCCTGAAGAAGTGGAAGGGATGAAGGCCAACCCGCCGAAGGGCGAAACCACCACCATGGGCGAATGGCAGTACTCCCAGGCCGAAACCCGGTATCAGAGCGAGGACGGCGAGAAGAGCGCGAAGGTAGGGCTGTTCGACTACGCCCACATCCCCATGCTCTACGCGCCTTTTCAAATGATGATGAACATGAACATGAGCAAGGAGAGCACCGAAGGGTTCGAGCGCAGCACGAAGATCGGAGGCTTTCCAGCCCACGAAAAGTGGACGTCTGCCGGGGAGGAGAACGAGGTCACCATCATGGTAGCCGATCGCTTCGTAGTGACGACGACGACCCGGGGGCTGGGTGAAAACTCGGCAAAGAAGATTGCCGAGAGCATCGATCTCAAAGGGCTGGCCGAAAAGGCGCCTGACTAGGCGTCAGGCAGACTCGGCACAGTTACTTCTCGGCCGCCAGCCTCTCCAGGCCCGCACGGGCCTCACGTACGTACGGCGCCAGCTCGGGATCGGCCTGGCGCCAGACATCAGCCACGAACTGGTACGAATCTCTCGCCTTTTGACGCTCGTCTAGACGCTCCGCGATGCGGGCTTGCTCCAGGACGCCGAGGACGAAGACGGGCCCCTCGGCTTTCCAGACCCACAGGTCCAGGACCTCTCCCGCCTGTCGTGCTCGCCCCTGCGATGCGAGCAGTCGGGCCTCGATGAGCTTCTCATAGTAGCAGATGTTCACGAGGCAGAGTGTGTCCGGGATCGATTGAAAGAGCCGCAACGCACCGGCGGAGTCGCCTCGAGCCAGCTCAAGGTACGCGGTCGCGCCTGCGTGGAGGTATCGACCACGGAGCTTGCCGATAGCGCCCTTTTGTGTCCGAACCTCCTCCTCCGCCCGGAGTGCGAACCGCGCCAGCGAAAGCGTGTCTCTTCGGGCCTGCCACCAGGGGAGGCCGCGCAGATACCGCACTTGTCGGTTGAAGGGAGGTATCTCCCACGCTCTTCCCGGCTCTAACGCGTGTCCAAAGGTTGTGGCGGCCAGTGATTCCGGGATCACCCCCAGGAGGCTGAGACTGAGGAACGGATCCATGAACTGGCTGAACCGCGACGCGTTCGGATCGAGGAACAAGCGGCGATCCGTCGCGTACGCCTCGTTCAGGTGCCCACGGTAAGCCAACGCGCTCGCCAGGAACTGACCGTACATCACGCTGTCCGTCGAGGCGCGGGTACCGTTGCCGATCCGCGCTATCAGCTCGCGCAGGAGCCGGATGACGGCTTCACCCGAGTCGGCCCACCAACCGAGTCGCCCCCCTGGGCCGAA
>DATBSM010000001.1:0-19321 GCA_036559785.1 Gemmatimonadales bacterium | reverse complement strand
GGGTTGGCGAACATCTCGTCGTTCATGGCGGGTGCCAGCAGCAATGGCGCGGTGCGGGCGAGCAGGAGGGCACTGAGCACGTCGTCGGCCAGCCCCTGCGCTACCCGCGCGATGAGGTGGGCCGTGGCCGGCGCCACGATGATGAGGTCGGCCTCCTGGCCCAGCCGGACATGCGAGAGCGCCCCACCCGGCTCCCAGAGAGAGCTCAGGACAGGACGCCCCGTCAGTGCTTCGAATGTCAGCGGCCGCACGAACTCCGCGGCGCCCTCGGTGAGGACCGCGTCTACCCGGGCTCCAGCGTCGACCAGGCGGCGGGCGAGGATGCAGCTCTTATAGCACGCGATCCCGCCCGACACGCCGAGGACGACGTGCCGGCCGGCCCACACGATCAGGCCTCGGAACGACGGCGGCGGATAAGCTTGTAATTCAGGTCCCCGTCCACCAGCTCCTGCAGCGCCTTCGTGGTCAGCTTCTCGGTGGGCTGCTGGAGCTGATCCTTGGGAAACTCGTTCAGGTAACGGGCGAACTTGGCCGCAACCAGCACGCCGAGATACTTGTTGCCGGCCTGCCGGGCGACTTCGTTGGGGGTGATGATTCTCATTTTGAACTCCCTTTAGATTTTCTCCGCTGCCTTCACCACATCTCGACGCAGCCGCTCGATCTGCGAGGGCAGGCTGGTTTGACGGCATACCAGGCGGTCGTCCGCCTTTCCATCTAAAATGGCCGACACCTCCGCAACCGCCGTGATCAGGTCTTGGTTCACGATTGCGTAGTCGTACTCGGCTACGGCGGTCAATTCCTCGGACGCCCGGGTGAGCCGCTTTCGCAGCAGCTCGCGGTTCTCGGTGTTTCGCCCCTTCAGCCGCTCGATCAGCACTTCGGCCGAGGGCGGCAGCACGAACACCTGAAGCGAATTCGAGAGGTTCTTCCGAATCTGCCTGGCGCCCTCGATATCCACGTCGAGTACCGCGTGGCGTCCCTCGGTGAGAATCCTTTCGATCTCCCGTTTCAGCGTCCCGTAGAGCTGACCTCCGTACTCGGCCCACTCCAGGAATTCATGCGCATCCCGGCGTCGCTCGAACTCCTGACGCTTCAGGAAGTAGTAGTCCACTCCCTCCTGCTCCCCGTTGCGCATTGCCCGGGTGGTGGCCGAGACCGAGTAGCCGAGGTCGTTCCGCGCCTGAAGCAGCTTCCTTGCGATGGTCGTCTTCCCGCCGCCGGAAGGCGCGGAGAGCACGAGCAACAGCCGTTTCACTCGAGATTCTCGAGCTGTTCCCGGAACTTCTCGAGCTCGCCCTTCATGGCGATCACCAGCTGCGCGATCTCGGCATCACCCGCCTTGGCGCCCATGGTATTCACCTCTCGACCCAGCTCCTGGGCCAGAAAGCCGAGCTGCTTGCCGACAGGCTTGTCGCCGGTCAGCGCCTGGCGCGCGGCAGCCATGTGCGCCCTGAACCGCACCAGCTCCTCGGTGATGTCGAGCTTGTCGGCCAGGAAGGCGAGCTCCTGGGCCAACCGCTCCTCGTTCACTGTGCGCCCGTCCAGCAGTTCGGCCACTGCCCCTCTGAGCCGGTCGCGCTCCCGGGTCAGCCGTTCCGGCGCCCGCGCCGCAATGCCCCGGGCCGACTGCTCCATCAGGTCGAGCCGATGCCCCAGCTCGGCCGTCAGCGCCTGACCCTCCCGGGCCCGCATCGCCCGGCACTCGGCCCCGGCTTGCGCCACTACCGGCTCTACCTCACTCCAAGCCACCTCACCCGCCCCATTGGCGGCGGAGCTGAGGACGTCAGGCTGACGGGCCACCAGCTCGACCGTCACCTCGCCGCCGAGTCCGAGCGCGGACTGCATCTCTCGCAGCCGGGCGGCCACCATTCGGGCGCGCTCGAGATCCACGGTAAAGCTGGTCTCCCCATCGGCGCTCTCGGTCCACCGAGCCTGCACCGACAGGTGGCCACGATCGAAGTCGCGCCGCAGACGCTCGCGCAGTTCACCCTCGAAAACGGTGAGATCGTTGGGAAGCTTGGCCGACAGGTTGAAGTAGCGGTGGTTTACGGTCCGGATCTCGACCCGCAGCCGCCGTCCGGCGATTGAGCCCTCCGCAGCGCCGAACCCAGTCATGCTGTACGGCAAGGCTAACCTCCAAGGGTGCCGGAACAGCCCAAGAATTTAGCCGGACTGAGGCTCCAAGTGTAGGGGCGAGGCGTGCTTCGCCGGTGCGGGCGGCGCCCGCCGGGTGGTCCCGGGAGAGAAACCGTGGCCCCTCCGTGGCACGGCATCTGCCTCGCCGACGGGGAGGTCCCAACCCCCGACCGACGTCCCAACGGAGTCATCCATGGCCGCCCCGTCCGCTCGTACGATCGTGTCCCTCCTCATCCTGGCTTCAGCCAACAGGGCAGCCGGTGCGCAGACCGTTGCACCGGCCTCAGCCCGCGTCGCCAGCACGCCGGTACTCACCCGCTCGACCCCGGCCTGGACGCTCAAGATTAAGGGGGACATCCGCTGGCAACAGGTCACGCCGTCGGGGACGCTCCTGATCTCCAGCGACGCCACCCTCATGGGTGTCGACATGGAACGAGGCCAGATCGTGTGGGAGAAGCCGGCGCTGGGCGGTCTGCCCACCGACAGTGTCCGGATGGTCGAAGGGTCGCTCCTGATGGAAGCCGCGCGGTCGGGGCTGCTGATAGTTTTCGATCCAGTGACCGGTTCAGCGGTTTTCGACTCGCGACGGCTCGGCCTAGCGGAAGTCGTCACCCGTCGCGTTATGCCACAAACCGGTACGCTCCTGGTGCACGGGCGCCGTTCGGCGGGGCCGGCGGTGGTGGCGCTGTACGATCTTACGACCGGCGACCAGAGGTGGGTGAATGAAACCCTGTTCGACCAGACCGAGCCCAAGAAGAAAGGGTTGGGTGGCCTGGTACAGGGTATCGTCCGCCGTGCCTCCGAGGGCACTGCTCTCCAGGTGCTCCAAGCCGGGCCCGAGGTGATCGTCCTGCACACACTCATGGGCCTCAAGGCCATCGACGCCCGCACCGGCGAGACCCGCTGGTCCGCCGCCCTGCCGACCGCCAGAGCCGGGTCGCCAGCCAAGAACGTGCGATTGTATCCCTCGCTCGACAAGAGCGACCGCATCTACGTGAGCTTCGACGATCGTCTCGTGAGTTACCGCCTTGCCGACGGGCAGCCGCTCTGGGCCAAGCCGGCAACAGTCGGCGGATGGATACGCGACATCGTGCAGCATCCCGCGGGGATCGTCATCCTGCCGGAAGCCGCACCCGAAGGTGAGCTCACCGGCAGCCGGGTAGTGAAGAACGGCGTAGTCCAGACCGGACTGAACGTGGCGCGATACGAGGACGGGAGCACAATCGCCTCCAAGGCCATCAAGATGCGGGGCAACGTGATCCAGGGGATGATCGCGGGAGACGCGGTGGTGCTCGCCGTTGACGCCGAATCGCAGACTTTTGTCAACGTGCTCGACGTCCCGACGGCGACCGTCCGTCTCAAGAAGGACGTAAAGGTCAAGGGGCAGCTCGAATACGCGGAGCTGACACCGGCCGGCCTGCTGTACGTCTCACGGCCAGCGGCGGGCACGAACGCCGAAGTAAACGTCATCGATCTCACTTCAGGCCAGCCGCGGTTCAAGGACGCCATCGAGAGCGGCAAGCCCATGAGCGCCAGTGGCTACGACGCCGAACGGTACTACCTGCATCATGCGGTGGAAGGCCGGACGCTCTACGTCTTCGCCAACCGCGACCGTCAGCTGTACGCAGTCGACCGCGAGGATGGCACCTACAAGGCACTCGGCAGCGAGATCAAGCTCCAGGGCGGTGAGGACCCGGTTGCGATGGAGATCCGGCCGGAGGGTATCGTGCTTATCGCGTCGCAGAACCTGGTTGTCCTTGGCCGCGACGGTCAAGTCAAGCAGCAGGCGTATCACCCCGCACCCCAGCTGCCGGGGCTGCTTCGCGCGCTGCATGCAGTCGATGCCGTGCGGGCCGGACTGCGCGGTGCTGCAGCGTCCTCCTATGGCGACGCCTTCGCGCAGGCGTCCCGGCGTGCGACCGACCCCGCGACACGGCAGCTCACCGGCGAGCTGGCAGCCGCGTTCACCGAGGGAGGCGCGCAGCTCCAAGGTTACTCGCGGCAGTCCGCCGCCATGGCCACAAAGCGCTTCAAGGCGTCGCTGGCCGTGCCCGGATCGGTCTTCATGCTGACCAAGGCACCGGAGGGCAAGGGCAACGTTCTCCTCCAGATCGACAAGGACAGCGCACAGCCGCGGGCCCGAGTGGATCTCGGCAAGGAGAAGGAGCCGGTGTACGCGGTGGATGATATCGCTGGGATGCTGTTCCTGAGAACGGCACCGGGAACGATGGTGGGGTTCCGGCTATAACCTAGTTGAAAAACTCCCAGCTCACGCCGAAAACGCTCCCGTACGCAGGGATCTCGAACCCTGGCACATAAGGGAGAGAGGTCGCGGTCAGGTTCCCCCGGTCCCAGTAGATCGTGAACTTGTCCAGCTGAATCTGGATCAGGCTCCGGAGGAAGGTGGCGCCCTTAAGGGTGATGGGCAGGCCGAGCGCATCGCGGCCAATCACCCCGGTGCCCCAGGTTTCCATGGCCAACCTGAGCTTCAGATCGAAGATCCCGCTGGGGAACTTCCGGAGGAACTTGGAGCGAATCGTGCCCGCCACCAGCGAATGAGTGGGAGGAACGCCGTCGGGGGTGACACCACGGGGATCGCTGTACCAACCCTCGAGGGTCATCCACTGGAGCGGTGCCAGCCGGGCCGAGGCGGTGATCCATTCGGTCCTGGGGCCCGGGGCAAGGGAGACGATGCGGATGTACTCCGGATAGGCCGGCGGAGCAAAGGGCGACGTGCGAGCGTAGGACACCTGGAAGCCCAATCGGGCGCGGTTCCACCCCAGCGCCGCCTGATAGTCGCGAACGTCCTGCTCTTGATCGGTGACGATGGCGGGCGCCGCAACGACCTTTCCAATCCGCGCAGTTCCGGTCACGGCGAGCCCCTGAACCAGCTCAAGCCCGGCGGAGAGATTGGCGTAGTCGCTGCTCCGGCCACCGAAGTGATGCAAGTGCACCAACTCTCCCCGGGCGCTGAACGGCGCGACCGGGTTCCAGCCTAGGCTGGCCCTCGCATCCAGGGGCGTCCAGCGGGTGCGATGGAAAGCGGATCCGGTCACCGAGAAACTGGGCGCCCGGTAGGTCAGGTACCCGCCGATCTGATCGATCTGCTGCTTGAAGCCTTCTCCGCTCCAGCCGGTGCGAGCGTAAATCAGGTCGATGCGAGGGCCCAGCCCTTCGGCGCCGGGGCCCTTGAACATGACCCGGATCTGCGCGTCGGTCCGCTTGGCGTCGTAGCCCAGGCCGATGGTGTCCTGGAAGCCGGGAGCCACGGTCACGTAGGGATCGCGTTTAGGGCCGGAACGAACCAGCTGGGCCTGCACCCCGAATCGCTCGGAGGGGATATAGCTCCCCTGGGCCCAGACCTGGGTGTTGGAGTAGTCGCTGCCGGCACCGCCCGCGGTGGGCGAGCTCAGATAGTCGCCGGCGAGGCCGAATCCGAGTCCGGAGCGGAAACGACGCTCGAGCGAGGCCTCGTAGCGCGCGTAGTCGTTGTCGCCGCGGGCAATTCCGATCCGTGAGCGTGGTGCCAGGAGGCCGTGTCGCTTAGTAAAGAGATGCACCCGGAGCTGGCCCGGCCAGCGCTCGACCTCAATCCGGTCGAGCAGGCTGATGGAGAACAGCGCGGGATCCACGCCGAGGCTGTCCACTCCCGCAGGCACGTAAGGGACGCCGTCCAGGTAATACTCCGCCGAGGCGGACCCGCGACCCTGGAAGCTCACCGGCTCCGGCCTTCCTATGTACCCGCCGCGCCAGAGATACACCCCGGGCACCTGGGTGAGCAGGTCGCTTACCGTGGCGGCGTGGCCCCATTCGATCGAGTCACGAGTGAAGACCACGCGCGTGAGCGCTGGCCGCGGCCCCTCAACATCGAGCAGCGGCATGACGGGAACCCTGACGTTCTTCTGGAGCTGCTCCTTGAGATACCGCTCGGTGCTGTTGACGGTGTCCTGCTCGGACTCGATGGTGGTGGTGTCGTCGGCGGCGATCTGGGCGCGTAACGGGAGAGCGAAAAGCGTGAGCGGTAAAACCAACAGCGTGAGCGGTAAGCCCTTCACGCCTTCGTCCCGCTCACGCTTTTTGTGTCCCGCTCACCGCTTACGCTTCTGGACAGCACGAACTCAGAGAAGAGCCGCACCCCAACTCCGGTTGGTCCCTTGACCCGGGTTGCATCCTCGCGATCGGAGTAGGCCGTGCCGGCGATGTCGAGGTGGGCCCAGGGGAACCCGTCCACGAACTCGCGCAGGAACCAGCCGGCGGAGATGCTCCCCGCGGGACGTCCCCCGCTGTTCTTGATATCGGCGATGTCGGATTTCATCAGATCACGATAATCGTCCCACAGAGGCAAGGGCCAGACCCGCTCGTCCGCCCGTTCCCCGGCACCCCTGATCTCTTCCACCAGCTTGTCATCGGTTCCCATGACCCCGGACGCAGTGTGGCCCAGCGCCACGACGATGGCGCCGGTAAGGGTGGCGATGTCTACCACTGCGGCCGGCTCGTAGCGCCGGGCATACGAGAGCGCGTCGGCCAGGATCAGGCGACCTTCGGCGTCGGTGTTGATGATCTCGATCGTCTTGCCCAGGTGGCTGATGACCACATCGCCCGGCTTGACCGCGGTGCCAGAGGGCATGTTCTCGGTGCTGGGGATCAGGCCCAC
Organism: Gemmatimonadales bacterium; assembly: GCA_036559785.1. Classification (GTDB taxonomy): domain Bacteria; phylum Gemmatimonadota; class Gemmatimonadetes; order Gemmatimonadales; family GWC2-71-9; genus CAVVWJ01. The sequence continues at coordinate 12,531 of DATBSM010000001.1, read as the reverse complement.
CACGTGCACCTTGGGCTTGAGCCGGCCCAGCATCTCGAAGGTGCCGAGCACGGCGGCGGCCCCGGACATGTCGTACTTCATGTCTTCCATGTTCTGCGCCGGCTTGATCGAGATGCCGCCGGTGTCGAAGGTGACGCCCTTTCCTATCAATACGATAGGCGACGCGTCCGATCCCTTGTACTCGATGGCGATGAAGCGCGGCTCTTCGGCGCTGCCCTGGGCCACCGACATCAGGGCGCCCATCTTCTCCTTGATGATGGCGGCCTTGTCGAGGATGGTGATGCCGAAGCCGTAGCGCTGAGCTAGCTCGCGAGCGATGTTGGCCACGTAGCTCGGCGTGGCAACGTTGCCCGGGAGCACCTGGAGCCCGCGGGCGAAGGTCTGCCCCGCGCCGATGGCCTCGCCCACCTTGTGACCCTGGATCAGATCTGCGGGGCCGTCGTGTGACAGCACATCGAACCGCTCGAGCGGGGGCTTCTTGTCGTCCGTCGGCCGCTTCATCTCGCTGAACTGCCAGGCACCCTGGTTGAGCCCTTCCGCAACCATCTGGCCGGCATCGGCGTGACTGACCTTGCCCCGACCTTCAGCGGCGAGATGGAAGGCCGCGCGGGGGACGCCGAGGGACCGGGCGCGCTTGGCGGCGGTAGCGGCGGCGCGGCGAATAGCGGAGCGGTCTACTTCATCCGATTTGCCCAGGCCGACGAGCAGCACCCGCGACGCGGGACCGGGAGGATACAGCACCGCGGTCTCCTCCTTCTTGGCCGAGAAGTCGCCGGTGGAGAGCATCCGACTGATCGAGCCACTGGTCTGCTTGTCCAGCGCGAACAAGGATGGAGGCAGCGGCCCGCGCGGCAGCGCAAGCGCGAGCAGCGGTGTGTCATAGCCGGCCGGTGCGGCGGCAACGACCGAGGTCTCGAACGGCATAGGAGTTGATGGTGGCAATAGGGTAAGTCCCGATGAGGGCTTGCGCGGATTCCAAGGTATACGGGACGGCGTCCCGGCGGCAACGGGCTATCAATCGATGCTTAACAGGGAACTTTCGAGTTGGCTCCAGATGCACAATGCAGCGCGGCGTGACGGTCTCGACGTGTGCCAGAGAAAGCAGCATCTTCTCTTGGGCTCATAGGAGGTCGCAATGGACGGGACTGATGCGCACCTGCCGGTCCCGGAACCGATCCAGTCCCGGGGATCCCCTCACTTTGAAGAGCGTCCGTGATCACACCGACACCGATCACGCTCGAGGGTTACAGAGTCCGGCTGGAGCCGCTCACCGCCGATCACCAGGATGAACTGGCCTCTGCCGCAGCGGACGGACGACTCTGGGAGCTCTGGTTTACCTCGGTTCCGAAACCGGAGGAGACCAGTGGGTACATCAAGGACGCTCTTGAAGGGGAGCGGGCCGGCCACATGCTGGCCTGGGCGGTGCGGGAGCTGGCGACGGGCACGATCGTGGGCAGCACCCGGTACCATGATATCGCGCCCCAGGTCGACCGGGTGGAGATCGGCTACACCTGGTACGCGGCAGGATGGCAGCGTAGCCACGTGAACACCGCCTGCAAGCTCCTCCTGCTCGGACATGGGTTCGACACATTAGGCTGCCGAGTCGTGGGATTTCGGACCGACAACTTCAACGTTGCCTCCCAGCGCGCAATCGAGGCGCTCGGCGCCCGAAAGGACGGCGTGATCCGTCACCACCAGGCTCGGAGGGACGGCACGGTGCGGGACAGCGTGATGTACAGCATCCTCGCCGCCGAATGGCCGGAAGTGAAGCGGCATCTCGCGGCACGATTGACACGTCATGTGAACAAGACGGATACCGACCCCTGACGATGCCCTTCAAGAGCAAAGCGCAGCGGCGCAAATTCGCAGAGCTCCTGGTCAAGGGCGAGATTTCACCCGAAACCTATGAGGAGTGGAACCGTGAGACCGGTGGAGCGAAGCTTCCCGAGCGGGTCAACCCCGCGAAGAAGCGGAGCTCCAGCAAGCGGACCGCCAAGCGTAGGGCCAAGTCGAAGAATCCCGCTTCGAAATCCAAGAGCAGGAAACGCCGTTCCAAGCGCGGCAGCACATCCCGTTCAAAATGAGGGCTCGAGGGAATTCATCTATGCGACCAGGACCCAGGATTCACCGCCCATTTCTCCAGCATCAGCTTGTCCATGTCGCGCTCTCACTCGGCGTCCTCGCCGCCTCGCTTGCACTGGGGATGTGGGGCTATGAACACTATGAACGCCTGCCGTGGCGTGACGCCTTCCTCAATTCAGCCATGCTCCTCGGTGGAATGGGGCCGGTCAGGGTTGAGCTCTCAGAGCCGGGCAAGCTCTTTGCCGGCCTGTACGCGCTGTACTGTGGTCTCGTGGTCATTGCGGTGACGGGCCTGCTCCTGGCGCCGGGCATTCATCACCTCATGCATCAGGTGCACTGGGAGGAGCCGCAGGGCCAGAAAGGAAAGTGACCTGTTCAGCGTCCCCTGCCGCGGCCGGAGGACGCGGTTCGGGGGGCCGAGTTGGCGGGGGTGTTCTGGTGGCTGGTGGTGGGGTCCGTAGACCCAACCGCTCAGTAGTGCTCCGCTTCGTAGGGGCAGCAGTAGCCGCCGCTCAGATAGTGCTTGGACTCCCCAGGATGCAGCTTGAACCGGGTCCAGCGGCCGCAATCCAGGCCGGACAGGATCTGCAGACCCACCCGTACGCGGTGGGTGCCCGTGTTGCGCACGACGAACCCGGCTCCGGGGTACTCGATCACGATGTCCTCACACCCGCTCCCGGTACAGCCGCACTTCAGGAGCTCCACCTCGTCGTCGCCCTTGGCCTTCCGGCGTTCCCCATCCTCTACTTCATAGACCAGTCCGTTGGTGACCACCCGGTGCGAGGCCATGGTCGTGCCCTCTCTCACGCGATGATTGGGGCAGCGGTGGCCCGAAAGCGGAGCAGCGCCCCCAGGCCACCACCTGCCTCCTGCAGGCGACGCGCCGCTTCGCCGTGGACCACCTCGACCCGGCCGGCTTGCTCGATCGTGTGCGCCATGGCGCGGTGCACCACGTTGTGCACCGGCCGCATCGGGTTGCCGCAGGCCGGACAGGTTGCAAGGGTGCCCGGCTCCAATCGCCCGCAGGTGGAGCACTCGCTCCCCTCCAGGTCGGGTCCATCCGCGACAACGAGCGTCCTGACTTCACCGAGCCAGAGCGCTTCGAGTGTCTGACCGATGCCGGCCGTAGCCCTCCCGCCGGCACCCGCAATCTCGAACAGTTCCTGGAGCAGGCGCTCCTCGGCCTCCCGCTCGACCCGGGCTTCGACCTCCAGGGTCTTCTCCAGGATTTCCCGGTCATTGGCGTATGTCTCGAGCGGCACGACGGCAGCGACCCGGCGGGCGAGGGGGTCCGGCAATAGCGACCGGAATTCACTGATCACTTCCTCCGGTCCCGCCAGAATCAGCCGATCGAACGGCCGGCGCCGGAACAACGCGGCCAGCCGCTCCGCCACCCGCTTCAGGTGCCAGAGCACGTGCAGGTCATGGTGGTGCTGAAAGTGCGACTGGGAGACTCCGCCCTGGTCGTGCCGGGGTGGGACCTCTTTGTCCCTCAGCGCACCGCTCTCCTCGATGGCGCCCATGAAGACGGTGAACAGCCTCGCCCGGTTCGTCTCGACCAGCGCCACGGCGTAACGCTCATACTCGTCGGCCACCTCCAGCAGCGGGGCCACGTCCGGCTTGAGCTCCCAGGCCAGGTGGTCCCGCACCCGGACGGGAAGCCAGTGCACCTCGAAGAATCTTCGCGGGCTGGAGGAAAACAGCGCGAGACCCTTTCCCCGCGGCGGGTTCCCATCCAGCCAGTCCAGCACCACCGAAACCTCGGCTTGAAACACGTCCCGCTCCTTCCGGCCGAGACCCGGCCGGACCTCTTTCGCGAGGTCTTCGAGCTCGGCCCGGTAGGCACGCCTCATCTGGCGTTGGGGGTCGAAATCCAGGTACACACTGAGCACGCGCTGCCCACCCCCATCAAACGCCTCGAGCTCGGCGATCCGCTCCGGCGTCAGCAGGTTCGACCCCGACTCTTCGGTGGAGCGCGCGGCGGTGCTCGCAGATGTCATGTCCGGATCCTCAAGAGGGAGTGGCTACAGCAGCTCGTGGAACATCCTGATGCAGCGCTTCCACTGCTCGCCCTGCGGATTCTTTGCCTTGGGATCGATGATCCTGAACGCTCGGCCAAGCGCCACGCTTAGCCCGCCGGCGATCTCGGGCAGCCGGGCTTCCGTGTCGTCACTCAGGGTCAGGTCCAGCAGCGGGCGGGTGGCCAGATGATCGAGAATGGGCCATAGCTCGATTTCCTGGTCCAGCTTCCTGAAGCGCTCGATGTTCTTTCGGAGTCCCGGAGTCACCGGCAGGCCGTACGGCTGGATGACGTCCCGCCGATTCGACTTGGCGATGGCCTGAGCGGACAAGAGGAGATCGTAGATCACCTCGTTGATGAAGTCGGTATAGTGCTTGAGATCGGCCTTGTCGATGTCGAGACCGGCGGCCGCGCGGAAGAAGTGCTCGAACCTGGCTACGCTTGTCACAGGCATGAGATGCCCTCCTTCACCAAGGTAGAGGGCAGCCGGACATACCGGTGTCAGATAAATGCGAACCTTCAGCTCCACCGGAATATTCCCCCGTTCCAATCCCAGCGATCTGAAGACGCTATCGGCCAGGTGTAGATTGGTTTTGGCAGCTGAGTGCTGCGATGAATTGAGTCGAATGGCGGAGGCTGTGATGGCAGCACCAGCACAGAACCAAGGCGAAGACGCCACCGTGATTCCTCACGATGAGCGACGGGCCACGATCTTCGCCGGCCTGGTGCTCGTCCTCCTCTTCCGCGCGATCCAGGGGCTCGGGGGCGGCGGGCTCATCGTGGGCACGCAGGCGGCGATCGCCGACGTGGTGCCGCCGCGCGAGCGCGGTCGGTATCAAGGCATCTTCGGGTCGCGGGGGGCGCCGACCTGATGTCCGATCTTCAGGATCAGTTCGGCGAGATCGACATCTATCTCTTCGATCAGCTGCTCCGCCGGCGACTTCTTCCCGGAATGCATGTGCTCGACGTCGGATGTGGCTCGGGCCGTAACCTCGTCTATCTGCTGCGTTCCGGCTACCAGGTCTTCGGCATCGATCCGGATCCGATCTCGATTCAGGTGGTCCAACGGCTCGCCTCGAAGCTCGCCCCGCACCTCCCTCCAGACAACTTTCGGGTCGAGCCGGTCGAACAGATCTCCTTCCCGGAGGCGTCTGCTGACGTAGTCCTCAGTAACGCGGTCCTGCACTTCGCCCGCGACGACGCCCACTTCACGACGATGCTCCACGGGACCTGGAAGGTTCTGAAGGGAGGCGGGATGCTATTTTGCCGGCTCGCCTCATCCATCGGGATGGAGCAGCAGGTGAAGCCCATATCGGGCCGGCGACACCGGCTCCCGGACGGGACCGAGCGATACCTTGTCGATGAGATGCTGTTGACCAGCCTTACCCGGGAGCTGGGTGGTGCGTTGCTCGACCCGCTCAAGACAACCGTGGTCCAGAGCCAGCGCTGCATGACGACCTGGGTTGTCCGGAAAGGGGCCTGACCAGAGGCATGGCGCTCTCGCCTCGCGACCTGCACATTTCCCCTTCCTGAGTATCCCACCCACGCTCTTAGCACCAAGAATCGGAGACACTATGCATATCGCCCGGCTCGCCGTGACGACACTCGCGGTGCTCGCGATCGCCACCCCTGCTTCCGCCCAGTTCGGAGGGCTCAAGAAGAAGGCCAAGGCGACGGCGAGCCAGGAGGCAGTGTCGAAGGCAGCCGACGAGGTTGGAGTGCCCGCTACGGAGGGCGCGGGGCCGGCCGACCGGGGCGGTATGATCGTGCTCACCAAGGATGTGGTGAACCAGCTGCTCGCCGGACTCAAGGCCGGGCAGGCCGAGCGCGACGCGGCAGCCAAGGAGGACACGCCGTTCGGCCGCTACACGAAGGCGAAGGCGGCACACGCCGTGGCCGTGCCCAAGTGTGAGAAGGCGCAGCAGACCTTCTACATGCGGGCTGAGTCAAATAAGAAACTGTTCAACAAATGGACCGCATACAACGACAAAGTGACCGCCGCCCAGGAGAAAGGCGACCTGAAGCTCGCGCTCGTCTACCAGGATTCGGCGCTGGCTGTGCAGGATCCGAGCTGCATCGTCAAGGAACCCGAGCAGCCCAAGGGCTACTACGAGGCGCAGCGCGACCTGGACACCCGGGCCGAAAAGAAGGAGATCGGGGCTTCTGGGCTCAGCCGCAACGATCTGGCAATGGTAAAGGAGCGCGCCACTGCGATCCTCGAAGGCGCTACCCCTCCGGGCGGCGCGTCGTCCACGGAAAAGTCGGCGGTGGCGGCCAAGTCGGCCGAACTCAAGCCACTGCTGGGAGTCAAAGACCAGCCCGCGGCCCGGGCAGCGAAGCCCGCGCCGGCACCCGCGCCCGCTCCCGCACCTACGGTACCTGCGGTCACTCCGCAAATGCCCGCGGGCGCCTCGAACATGAGCGCCTGCATGGTAAAGAACATGGAGAAGAACGAAACCAAGCTCGAAGCACTCGGGAAGCGGGCCGAGGCGGCGGAGGCCGCCGGCGACACCGGGAAATTGATGGCGATCGCCGATACCATGCAGCGTCTCCAGATGGCCGGGTGCCACTGAGGCCGACCCCATGAGCTCGGTCCCCCGCACGGTCGCCGCACTGGCTCTGGCGGCGGCCGGAGCACTCGGTGCCTCTGCATCCGGAGGGACGTCCGCTCACTCTGCGGACGCGCTCGCGGTTCGAGCGCCAAGTGGGTGGGAAACCTGGTGGCGGAGGGATGCGGCACCGGCCCGGTGGAACGGCGACGCACCGCTCGCGGCCCAGGTTACCTGGCGGCACGGGGCTTCCGGCATGGAGTGGGGCGAGCTTCAACTCCGCGGCGCGAGCGAGGCATGGCGCACCCGAGTGGTGCTCGTGCGGTTCCACCCGCGCCGACTGGCGCTCTCGCTGGCGACGGCGTTCACCCGGAACGAGGGTTGGACCGTGGCCGACGCCGACAGCGGAACCGCGCTGGCGTTCGACGCAGGACAGTTCCGCCACTCTTTGCCATGGGGATGGGTGGTGAGCATGGGGCGCGAGGTGCTCGCGCCGGAGTACGCACCGCTGGCAGGGGCGATGGTGGTGGACTCAACGGGTGACCTGCGGATCGTGGCACCGGACAGTGTGGCGGCCGAGCGCGAGCGCGGCACTGCGCGCGAGGCGTTCCAGAGTTATCCCATGCTGCTGCAGGACGGCGTGGTCCCGGTGGCTCTCCGAGAGGCGGGCAGAGGCGTGGACCTCGCGCATCGCGACGCGCGGCTCGCGCTCGGGACCCTGCCGGATGGTCGCGTCGTGGTCGCCCTGACTCGCTTCGACGCATTCGGCGAGTCCCTCGGACGCGTACCGTTCGGGCTCACCACTCCCGAGATGGCGGCGGTGATGGGCGGGCTCGGCTGCCGCCACGCCCTGCTGCTCGACGGCGGGATCTCCGGGCAGCTGATGGTGAGGAAGGCCGACGGCTCGGTGCAGAGCTGGCCCGGAATACGGAGCGTTCCGCTCGGGCTAGTGGGAAGGACGAGGGGAATCGGTGAGAGGTGAGAAATGGAGCGGTGGAAACGACTAGATTGTTGGTGACCGTCACAACGAGGAGTTATCGTGCCGAAAAATCCAGCCCCGCGTGATACCGGTTCAGACGCGGTGGACCGGAAAACGCTCATCGCGCTACTGAATGATGACCTTGCTCGCGAATACCAGGCGATCATCGCCTACGTCGTCTACTCCCAGGTGCTCAAGGGCGCGGCCTACATGGCCATCGCCAATGAGCTGGAAGTTCACGCCAAGGAAGAGCTGGATCACGCCCTCATCATCGCCAAGCAGATCGATTATCTCGGCGGCACATTGACTGTGACCCCGAAGCCGGTCAAGCTGTCGGACAAGGCGGAAGCCTTGCTCCGCTTCGACCTGGAGAACGAGACCGAAACCATCAAGCAGTACCGGACGCGGGTGCGGCAGTGCGAGGCCCTGGGCGAGTATGCCATGGCGGAACACATCCGTGAGATCCTCAAGGACGAACAGGAGCACCAGATCGACCTGGCGACCGCCCTGGGGGAGGATCCCCCGGATATGACCGGCTGAACGCCGCTCGCTACCGGCGGGCGAGCCGCGGGGTGGTCGCCAACTGTCTCACCACCCCGGCCAGTGCCCGCGCCTTGGCCGGATCGCCCGCGGCGCCGGCCTCGGCCTCCAACCGCGTCGCCAACTGGTCCAGTGTGTTCCGCCGCTCCGGCTCGGCTGCTCTCTCGGCCCGGTCGAGTGCGGCACGATACGCCGCGACCCTTCCGGCTTCCCCGGAACCCAACCGCTCCAGCTGATCGACGTACGCCCGCGCCAGTGAGTACGTCTTCGGCCAGGTGTACTTGACCTGCCCCTGGGTATTGAGATAGTCCAGGTGCACCGACTTGGCCGCGTCGATCTCATTCTTCGAGATGAACCCACTGGGCTGTAGTTCGAAGATGTCGAGGCCGCGGGTGATCTCGGATCCGACGATGACCCCGTTGTACCAATACGCGGACCAGTATCCTCCCAGCTCCAGCTGCGTCGAGTCCAGCGGGCCCCGATCGAAGTAGGCGATCTCCTTGGGGTGCTTGGGATCGGTCCAGTCGAACAGCGACAGTCCTCCCTGATACCACGCCTGGACCATTACGTCCCGCCCCGGAATCGGGATCAGCGATCCGTTGTGGGCCACGCAGTTCTCGGTGGACGTCTGTGCCACCGGCAGCTTGTAGTAGCTTTGGAACTGCATCGTCTTGCGATTGGCGAGAGTGAAGATGGCATCCGCACCCCACTCAGGCTTGTCGGTCTTCCGGCACTTCGCCTGCATCCCCCCGCCCCATTCATCCGAGAAGAGGATCTTGCTACCGTCGTTGTTGAAGGTTGCTGAGTGCCAGTAGGAGAAGTTCGAGTCGGACGCGGCGCCGATGCGCACCGGATGGGCCGGATCGCTGATATCCAGCAGGAGGCCGTAGCCCGCGCAGGCGCCGCCGGCCAAGCCAATCGCCGGGTAGACGGTGATGTCGTGGCACTGGGTGGGGCCGGCAGTGGAATCCGGCATCTGGGCCTCTTGGGCCTTGATCGCACCGGTGACGATTCCGGGTAACGCCTGCCGCAACGCCGCGCTATCGGCGGCGGTTGGGGCGCCGGTCCCCCCGCGGGCTTTGACGGTGCTGTCGAGCAGCTCCTCCACCCACATCGGGTGAATCACCTCTTCCTTGCCGTGGAATGTGCCCACGAATCCGCCATGTGCCTTGGCCTCCGCCAACGCCTTGGCCGCGGCAACGCTGTCTTCCGGCGCGTCGCCGTGCCTAGGCGGCGCCACCAGGTCGTTGAAGATGCGAGGCGAGCTTACGATTCTCGCCTGATTCGGCTGGGCCAGCGGAACCTTGATGACTTCGATGCGGAACAGCGCGGAATTGGGATCCTTCGGGGCGCTGACACAGCCCGCGAGCTCGCTGGACGAGCGGACCGGGGCCTGGCCCGAGATGTAGACGTAGACGTTTTGCCGGTCCCTGGGATCTACCAGCAGCGTATGGGTATGTGACCCACGACAGGTCTGGACGTTGCCCACGTTCCTCGGATGGGCGATGTCGCTGATATCGAAGATCCGGAGCCCCCGCAACCGCTCGGTGCTGACCGTGTCCTCAATGCCCTGGGTTCCGCAGTCGAGACGCGCCGAGAGATTCTCGCCGGACACGAAGAGCAGGTTCTGGTAGACCGAGACGTCGCTCTGCGATCCGGGACAGACGTAAGCGGTCTTGAGGGTCGGCCGGCTGACGTTGCTGATGTCCCACACCTGATACCCCTTGAAGCTGCCCTGAATCACATAGTGTTCAGTGAAGGCCAGATCGGAGTTGACACCGTCCACGAACTGGGGCGATTGCGGTGTCTTGGAGACAGCGCGGAGGTTCCAGGCTGCCTCTGCCGCATCCGTCCTCCCCCCACGAAGGCCGACCCGCGGATCGGGGGACGGGCTAGAGTGAGACGAGGAAGACGACGCGCAAGCGGCCAGGAGCACGGCCAGGACGCCTAACGACGAAAGGGTTTTCGGGGATGCCATGGGGTTCCTTTGTTCTAGGCTGTTGGCTATTGGCCACTGGTGACACGGTCTTCGGCCCGAAACATAGACAGTACAATAGCAGGAAAGGTTGCCACTTCTTGCTTCCCCGCTTCCCCGCTTACCGTCTGATCTGATACGCCAGCTTCACGAAGAATCCGTCGGTCACCCGCTCCAGCCGGGACCAGCTTAACTCCGCGTCGCTCTCCATCGAGCTGCCGTAGCCCAGAAACGCCACCGTCCCCGGCGTGGGCTCATATGAGGCGAGCAGGTCGAGCCGGAATCCGTTGAATTCTGTTGCAGGTTGAGGAACTCCACCCACGAACAATGGGGCGCCGGTCGAGGGATCCTGCAGCGCGGCCCGCCGCTCGGAGCGGTACTCCCCGATCACCCTGAAGAACAGCGCCCGGTTCGGCTGGTACTCCAGCTTCAGCCTGGGAATGGTCGAGCGGGCAAACTCGCTCCCGTCGAGCCGGAACAACCGGAACAGCGTGCCGAGCGCGGTGACCCGAATCGTGGTCGTGGGTCTGAGATCCACACTGCCAACCATCTGCCAGCCCCGCCCGGTGGCGCCCTCCTGGAAGATCGCCACGTGGCCTCGCCCATACGACAGCTCCGCGCCGAGCTGCTGCCAGGTGGGCGTGGTGACCTTCACTTCCCCGGTCCAGCCGGAAAAATCATCCGGCGGCAGGTAGGCGGGTCCGGCTGCGCTGCCGACGGTGTAGCTCGCAAAGCTGCTGTCCTGGAAATTCACGAAGGCTCGTTCCACGTGTCCGTTCAGCTCCCACCCGCCGCGGAGCTGAAACGTGGCGTCGTACTGCTCGAGCCCCTCGATCCCCTCCTTGAATCCAAAGCTGTCGTACAGCCAGATCCGCTCCGGACCAAAGAACACGGTGAGGTTCTCCAGCGCCGCGCCGCGTGCACCGTAATGAGTGAAGCGGTTGAAGGCGTGTCCGGTCACCACCCCGCTTCGCAGCCGGTTGACGAATCCGGCCTGCGCGTCGAACCCCTCGCCCTGACCGTTCAGCAGGTAGTTGAACCCCCAGCTGCGCCCGGTTCGGTCAAACTCCGCCTGCCAGATGGGAGCGTCCCTGCTGCCGGCCGAGTCGCCGGTCCAGGAGCGGCCGTACTGGAACTGAGCGTAGTAGAGGCTCCAAACGTAGCGAAAGTCACCGGCCAGTACCCGATTGTAGGCGCCGGTAACGTCGCGATTGGTGAAGGTGACTCCCGCAAGGGAGTTCCGGCCGAAGTCTCGACGGAGCCGGGTGATGTTGAACCAGGCATCGTCCGCGCCGGTCTCGTCCACCGCGGTCAGATGCGCCACACCCAGCTGGCCGAACTTGCCGGTGAGCTTGGCGCCGGCCTTGGGATCCACGATGCGTCGGGTGTAGACGAGGCCCTGGGGAGAGCCAAACAGCTCGATCCCCTCCAGGAAGAAGGGTCGCTTCTCTGGGAAGAAGAGCGCGAACCGTTCGTTGACCGTCACCTGCCCTACGTCGCTCTCCACCTGGCTGAAGTCCGGGTTGATGGTGGCGTCGAGCGCGTAGCTGCTGAAGCCGAGCCTGAGGTTGAGCCCCGCGTCCGGATTCACGTCGTCCCGGACGAAATCCCCGGTCAGGTCATCCCGGGCTCCATCAGCGGTGGCGGTCACGAACGGCTGCGCCTCGATGGTCATTCCATGTTTCATGTCGTGCAGCCCGCCGAGTGCGCCCTCCTGCCCAATAAAGCTGGCGTTCGCTCGGCGGACGTCGGTCCAGGTGTCGGTGTAGCCGGTGCGCTGAACCATGCGGGTAACGTTGAAGCCCCAGCTTTGCGGACCGCTCCCCGGGTAGCGCAGACTCCGGAAGGGAATCCGGATTTCGATCTCGTAGCCCCGATCGGTGATCCTGCCCTTGGAGTCCCAGGTGAAATCCGGGTTCTTGTCCACGCTGCCCGGTATGAGGCTGCTGACCTGCCCGGCGCCCTCACTCCGGACTCCGTCGCTCTGGATGCCCAGCGGGTTCACGGCGAAGAAGAAGGCCCGCCGGCGATCGTGAAAGGTGTCGAGGTCGAGGACGACGTAGTCATCGTTGTCGATGTTATCCCGGTCCGCGACTGTGGCCCGTATGGCGGTGGGATTGCGGTCGTGGGCAATGACGCCGAAGTGAATAGCGTCGGGCGCGTACCAGACCAGCACCTCGGTCTGCTCTTCCGCCGGCCGCCCATCCACCGGCTGATATTGCCAGAAGCCGGTCAGCCGCGTGGCTCCGGCCCAGGCTGGCTCGTCGAGCTTGCCATCGACCTGGATCTCGCTTTCCACTCGGGGAATCTCCGCGGTAGGCGAGCCTTTTCCCTCGACGACTGGGCCGGTGGCCTGAACGAGCAGAAGAAGCGCGAGCACGGTCCG